>JBKBQK010000023.1:0-14111 GCA_046292705.1 Candidatus Nitrosotenuis sp.
CATAAAAGACTCCGCACATACATAGGAGTGCCGTCCCAGCTTCGCTCATCAAAAAAAATAACATTAGACAACGCAAAGATTAGACGACCTTCTGCCAACTACACCACCGTAGCAGAGCTCGCAAGAGAGGTAGGCTGGACATGATACCAAAGACAGAGATTTACTTTGCAACAAGAAAGACCTCCAAGGCACACGTCTACATCACCAAAGGTTCAGGCCGAGTAAGAATCAACAACACACCAGCAGAGATGATCCAGCAAGAGACGGCGCGCGAAGTAATTTTAAGCCCACTTGAAATAGCAGGTGACCTTCGAAACAAAGTAGACATCTCAGTTAGAGTGAAAGGTGGCGGCTTTATGGGCCAGTCCTACGCAGCGGCTACTGCCATATCAAGGGCGTTGACTGGTTGGACCAAATCAAAAAAAGATCCAAAGGATCACCCATTTACAAAGCAGGTAAGAAACGAGTTAAGAAAAAGAATAAGCGAATTTGATAAACACCTTCTAAGCGGCGATGCCAGAAGAAAAGAGCCAAAGAAGTTTGGTGGCCCTGGCGCTCGAAGAAGAAAGCAGAAATCATACAGGTAGCTTGAAAGCTGTAATTTTAGCCGGTGGAAAAGGTACACGCGCTAGGCCTTTTACCGATTACTTCCCAAAAGCCATGATGCCGGTTCATGGAAAACCCCTGATCAGCTACATCGTGGACCATTTGGCTTCATTTAGAAGTATTTCGGAGATAGTTGTAGTGGCTGACCTAAAGGGTCTAGGAGGCCAAATAATGCATTATTTGGAAGACTATGGCAGAAAGCCGATTAGTTTTGTGCAGGATTCTTCGAGTGGCACTGCGGGCGACCTGCTCCACTTGTTTCCAAAGCTGAAGAACCAGCCGTTTGTGTTGTGGTTTGCAGACAACCTGTGCGCCCTAGATGTCGAAAAAATGTACAACCATTATACCAAAAAGGGCAGTCTTGCGTGCATAGCCACAAGGCAGTATAGAAAGGAGGAGACTGGATTTGCCAAAGTACGAGACGGAATCATTACGGAGTTTATAGAAAAACCACTAATCAAGATGCAGAACTGCGAGTGCACTGGAATCTATATCCTTAGCGGCAAAATACTAGATATCATAAAAAAATCAAAATCAAAGAACATCAATTTGTCCTACGATGTATTGCAGAGCCTTTCAAAAAATAACTTGGTAAGCTCCTTTGATATTGGCAAGACACCATGGGTCGATGTGGAGTCACCAGTCATTCTTGAGCGAAAGGACTCGGACATCAAAAAGATAATCGCGCAGATGAGCTAAATCCGGTGGGTTTTTTCATAAGCAGATATTCTGTCTTCGAATTGAAGCGTCATCGCTATGTCGTCTAGTCCTTCGAGCAGTGTTTTTTTCCTGCTTGGCTCGATCTCAAAGTTGATAGTTTTTCCATCGTACTTGATCGCCTGCTCTTCCAAGTCTACCTCGATGGTAGACGTTGTCCTACTTAGCTCAGATACGAGCTCTTTGTTTAGCACTATTGGTAGTATGCCGTTTTTGAAGCAGTTGTTATAGAAAATGTCTGCAAAAGACGGAGCGATGATTACGTCAAAGCCATAGTCTTTGAGTGCCCATGCGGCATGTTCCCTTGATGAGCCGCAACCAAAGTTCTCACCAGTTATCAGAATGTGTGAGCCCTCATACTTGGGGTCGTTTAGTACAAAATCGGCCTTTGGTCTGCCGTCTGGCTCAAATCTCCAATCATAAAACAAAAACTTGCCAAAGCCTGTTCGCTGCACCAGTTTAAGGAATTGTTTTGGTACAATTTGGTCTGTGTCCACGTTTGGACTATCTAGCGGAGTTCCGATGCTTCGTACAGTCTTGAATTTTTCCATTACACCCACTCGCGAACGTCTACAAAATGCCCCGCTATTGCGGCAGCTGCGGCCATAATTGGGCTCACAAGGTGTGTCCTTCCCCCTGCACCCTGCCTGCCCTCAAAGTTCCTGTTCGAGGTGCTTGCGCACCTTTCTCCTCGCGATAAAATGTCTGGGTTCATACCAAGACACATGCTGCAGCCCGACTCACGCCACTCAAAGTTTGCGTCCTTGAAGATCTTGTCCAGTCCAAGGCCTTCTGCCTGTTTTTTTACTTGTTGTGAGCCAGGTACCACCATTGCCCTGACTTTGTCTGAGACCTTGCGGCCTTTGATCACACTTGATGCCTCAATTAGGTCTTGGAGCCTTGCGTTTGTGCAAGAGCCGATAAAGACGCGGTTTATTTTGATATCTGTAATTGGTGTTCCTGCCTTCAAGTCCATGTATTCTAGTGCTTTTCTTGCTGCGGTTTCTTGGCCCGGATCACCTCTTGCAAACTCGGCCGGATCAGGGACTGCCTCCGTGACATCAGCAGTCATTGCCGGGTTTGTGCCCCAGCTTACCTGCGGAATTATTTCTGATGCGTTTATGGTAAATGATTTATCGAATTTTGCGTCCCCATCCGTTTTGAGGTTTTCTTTCCATTCCTCTACAAGAAAGTCATAGTTTTTTGGCGTGTACCTTCTCCCCCTCAAATAATCGAACGTTTTTTGATCCGGAGCAACAAGGCCTGCCCTTGCGCCGCCTTCAATTGACATGTTACAAACTGTCATGCGCTCATCCATAGATAGATCCGATATTGCCTCGCCACGGTACTCAAAGACTGTGCCGTTGCCACCAGCCGTGCCAATTTTCTTTATTATGGAAAGAATGATGTCCTTGGCAGTAATTGTGTGTGTGTTTTTTCTTTTTCCTTCCACTTTTATTTCGAATGTCTTGGGTTTGTCAAGAACAAGGCACTGAGTTGCCAACACATGCTCGACGTCGCTTGTCCCAATTCCCAGTGCAAATGCCCCAAATGCACCATGTGTCGACGTGTGGCTGTCTCCGCACACCATTGTGATGCCAGGCATGGTTATGCCAAGCTCGGGCCCTATGACGTGCACGATTCCCTGATACGGGCTGTCCAAACCAAACAACTCTATTCCGAACTCTTTGCAGTTGTTTTCCAGCACCTTGATCTGGGTTGCAGAAATCTGGTCGACAATTGGTAGTGACCGATTGGAGGTAGGAACGTTGTGATCCATTGTCGCAAATGTGAGATCTGGCCGCCTCACCTTTCTTTTGCTGATTCGCAGGCCGTCAAATGCCTGAGGTGATGTGACTTCGTGCACCATGTGCCTGTCAATGTAGATTAGCGTTCTTCCGTTGACTTCGGCTACTTTGTGGTTGTCCCAGATCTTCTCAAAGAGTGTTTTGCCCATTTACAACCAAAGTTAATGAGGACAATATAAAATGAATCTAGTCGGGCTTGTACTTGAAGAGGCCGCCCGCAGCAATTATTTTTGATACGATCTCCGAGAAGGGCTTCATTTTGTATACTTCGTTTTTGGTGAGGTTTTTTATCTCGTTTTTTGCAGTGTCGACTTCTATTTCATCTCCCTCTGAGATTTTTTTGTAAGTGTCTTCGTCTATTTCAATTGGGAGTAAGAACGCACCGTCCACTGCGTTTCTGTAAAATATTCTGGCAAATGACAACGCAAGTACGCCTTTTATTCCACAATGCGACAGAGCAATCGGCGCATGCTCCCTTGATGAGCCGCAGCCAAAGTTCTTCCCTGCAACTATGAAGTCACCTGGTTTGACTCTTGCATGGAAGTTTGGATCGATTCCCTCCATTGCGTGTTTTGCTATTTCGTCGTAATCATGAAGCTTGAGGTATGTGCCTGGAAGTATTACGTCAGTGTCTATGTTGTCGCGCTCGTATTTGATTACCTTGCCTGCCATCATAGATCCCTTGGGTCGGTGATTTTGCCTGTGACTGCGGACGCTGCTGCGACAAGAGGTGATGCCAGATATGTCTTTGACTCTACGTGGCCCATCCTGCCAGGAAAGTTCCTATTTGTTGTGCTAATGCATACTTCGTCTTTTGCCAGCACGCCCATATGCGCACCACAACACGCGCCGCAGGTAGGCGGCCCTACTGTGACTCCTGCATCCAAAAATATCTTGATTAGGCCGTTTTCCATTGCACGCTTGTATATCGAAATTGAGGCAGGCAACACCTCTGTTCTGATTTTGACTTTTCTTCCCATCAGGATGCTTGCTGCAGCTTCCAAGTCTTCGTATTTTGCCCCAGTACAAGAACCGATGTATGATTTGTCAAGCTGGATTCCTGTGACATCCCCAACTGGTGCGATGTTTTCTGGCGAGTATGGTTTTGCAACGAGTGGTTCCAGCTCCGATCCTTCGTACTCGTATACTTTGGCATACTCGGCATCCTTGTCGTCGTATATGGGGGTGTATTCTGTTGCGCCGCGTTGTGCCAGATAATCAAACGTTTTTTCATCAGGCGCTATTATCCCGTTTTTTGCTCCAGCCTCTGTAGTCATGTTGCACAAAGTCAGCCTTGACTCTACCGACATTGCAGTGATTCCAGAGCCACCAAACTGCATCGCCGCATATGCTGCGCCGTCTGTGCCGATGTCACCAATTATTTTTAGGATAAAGTCTTTTGCCATCACTCCTGCAGGAAGTTTTCCATTTAGCTTAAAGTATAATGTTTCAGGCACCTTAAACCATATCTTTCCATTTAGCAGAACGTATGCCACATCGGTGTGCCCCAGACCGCATGCAAATGCACCTAGTGCGCCAGTGGTGTTTGTGTGAGAATCCCCACCAACGTAGACTTCGCCTGGAAGCACCAATGCTTCTTCATGCGATAATGTGTGACATATACCGTACTGGCCCATGCCGTACTTGAAGTGTTTTTCAATTCCGTATTGTTGGGTGAATTTTGTAAGTTTGACTATGTTTTCTGCTGATATCTTCTCAGCTGAAGGGACAAAGTGGTCTTCGGCAACCCAGATTTTCGACGGATCCCAGAGTTTGTCAACATTGATTCCTTCTTTTTTGAGTTTTTCAAATACCTTGATGACACCTGGTCCAGATACGTCGTGAATCATAGCCTTGTCTACATTGGCAAACACAATGTCGTCTGGTGCTACTTTTGATTTTCCGGCTGCCCTAGCTAGAATCTTTTCTGTAATATTCACAAAAAACAGATCATTTTGTTCGGATTAATAGCTTTGCGGCGACACCATTAAAGATGCGAAAATCGTAGTATTCACAGTGTCACTTAGCGTAATTCCAATCAAGGTACAAAGAAAAGAGCCAGGCTTTGATCTGTACGCCAGCATAGTTGACTCACTAAAAGATGTCGCTCTTGAAAACGGTGACGTCGTTGTGATATCAAGCAAGTATGCTGCAAGCTCAAAAGACAGATTGCTTGATTTGCAAAGGATCAAACCATCAGCTGACGCAGTCTCGCTGTCAAAGAGCCACCAACTGGATCCAAGGTTTGCCGAGGTGATTTTGCGTGAATCAGACAAGGTCTTTGGTGGAGTCACAGGCTTTGTGCTAACGTCAGCAGACAATGTCTTGGCTCCAAATGCAGGAATCGACAAATCAAACGTCAAAAAAGGGACAGTGATCCTGTACCCAGACGAACCTTACTTGATTGCAGAGCAACTACGCCGCAAACTCTTTTTGGGTTTTGGCATCCATGTAGGAATAATTTTGGTAGACAGTAGGTTGATGCCAGCAAGGGCTGGAACGACGGGCGTAGCAATTGCATGCGCCGGCCTTGAACCAGTACAAGATGTACGGGGCAACAAGGATCTAAATGGCAACCCACTCAAAGTAACTTTGAAGGCTACTGCAGATAATCTTGCATCGATTGCAAACCACAAGATGGGCGAAGGCGACGAATCAACTCCAATTGCAATTGTGAGAAATTCAGGTGCCAAGCTGACTACAAGAAAGATAAGACCAGACGAGGTGACAGTTTCGTCTGAGCAGTGCGTTTACATTCGTGGTTTCAGCAAGTAGCGCGTTAAAATACCACAACATTGCTTTAAATAGTAGCAATTTTGAATCCAGCTCATACAATGTCACGGGAGTACCTCACAAGGTATCCAAAGACGATCTTCTTTGGAGATGGAAAAAGACACATTGTAAGTATTGATACAAAGGGCGTAGAGCAGCTCTCAGTCATTGTCAAAAAAAGCGCTGAAGAAATACTCAACATTCTAAGAAAAGAAGGATTTACCAAAGTAAAGTTTGAGCACAAGCAAGATGCCCAGATAGGACACGGCCTGTCCTTGAAGCTAAAAAAGCCATGGGAGATGCACCTAAGGCTCTTTGATCTCAAAAAGGACTTGGTGGCAATTCAGGCCGAAGTCGAAGTCTCGCGTGATTATTTACAGCATCTGTTTTGCCAGCGCACCCCAGTCATTTACGAAATCGAGGCGCTCCTCAAAAAGCATCAAATCGAATACCAAATTTGGAGCGATAAGGTGAAAAATTATGTGCACACAATATTTGACAACTATAAGATAAAGCTGACGACGCCAAGCATCCCAGTTTTTGCTTGGAAGCCGATGCTATTTTTCATAAGCACTGTGGGAATATTTTACCTGTGGAAGTACCTTAACACGATTTAGTTAAAAGATTAATTAGAATTTTGCAATTAGACTAATCATTGAGTGACGGCTTTCTTACCGCTTATGTAGATTATTTTGGTATATCACCTTGGGAAATCGAAGTAATGTATGAGCTGTTTGCAGAAAGATTCAAGGTGGTGCAGAATCAGCTTGAGGAATCTGATCCTGATTTTGTAAGTGTGTTGAATTTGTCGATCCCGCTTGAATTCAACGAGGAGTTCTTCAAGTGGTTTGAATATCGTAGATGGGACAAAGTCAAGTTCCTCCTCAAGGAGATGAAAAGGAGGCGTGGCGACAACAAGGCGTTGAAAATAGACATTAACTTTGTCGGCATGCCAAAGATAGGATTTAGCCTCGACGTGCATGACAGGAGCTGGTTTGATAACGCAATAGAGAAACTGGACTTTGTAATAGAGTTACTGCCCTTCCACCTAAATTCAGAGAACATCCCGCAAGAGATATCAAAGATTCTCTACAAGTTTGATGTAGAGACGAGAAAGTGGAAAATGCACACCTTGTTTGCAAAAGACAAGCAATTTCTTTTGATAAACAACACTTGGAAGCCAGCTACTTGATGTCTTTTTCTAGTGGCTCCAAAAGTTCGTGAAGCTCTTTGTATTTAGAGTCCAAAAACTCTAGTGATTCTTCAAGCTTTTTTGATTTGCCATACTTGAATCGGATTAGTTCTCTGTGGTGCCAAAAATTTTTTCCCTCGCTTAGCGAGAGGGCCGTAAAGTAATCTGTCCCCTTGACGTTGTCTGGAATCTTTATGCTGTATGGGAACAAAAAGTCTGCGATGAACCATTCATCTCCGTCCGGATAGTCTGCACCTGTCTCCACATCAAAAAAAATATGCAACAAATTAGACTGCATCAGACCGTCATCGGCTATGTTTGGGTGCTTGATGTTTGATTTGCTAAAATCCAGCTTGAGTAAGCTTGGCTCAAAATATCCTTTGATTATTGCCTTTCGAAATATTTTGTTTGCTTCAGTCAGATTCAATTATAGCATAACCTTCCCCATATCTCGCTAATATCAATTTACACGCATCTATGACGTTTTAAACACTCAATGAATCTAAAATCTTTGATAAATCGGTTATGGCTCTGCCATTTTCTGTAATCACTTGCGAGGCAGGCGGATTTTCTAAATAGTTTGGTATTTTGTCCATGATTCTTCTGTCGTATTGGCTGATTATCTCATTTTTGTAGAATATGCCGACTGGGATCTTTGTGTCCCATTCTAGTGAGCGAATCAGGGCTTGTGTCAACTTTTCATTGAGCTCGGACTCTTCGTCGTAGTGGACTACGGGGTCATAGTTGGTGTCCTCAAGCTTGTAGATTCTCGGCTTTGGCTGCTTTGTTACCTCATCTAGTCTGTCCATTCCTGCGTACCAGTCTCGTGTGTTGATGTCGTTGTATGTAGGGCATGGTTGCAAGACATCGATAAATGCAAGCCCTTTGTGTTTTACTGCTGCAATTATGATGTCTTTGAGATGCCTTACGTCATAGGCATATGCGCGCGCCACAAACGTAAAGCCGCTAGCTATTGCAAGGCCTATTGGGTTTACGTTGTAGTTTGTGTTAGGCGACGGGAGTGATTTTGTTTTTTCGCCAAGCTTTAGTGTAGGTGATGCTTGTCCCTTTGTTAGACCGTAGACTCCGTTGTTAAATATCATATAGGTGATGTCGAGATTTCTTCGTCCCGCTGCAACAAAGTGGCCTGCACCGATTCCAAGGCCGTCACCGTCTCCACCCACTGCGATTATCTCCATGTTTGGATTTGCAAGCTTGGCACCTTGTGCAAATGTCAAGACTCTTCCATGTAGTGTGTGCACACCGTATACGTTTACAAAGTGTGATGTTTTGCCTGAGCACCCTATGCCAGAAAATATTGCGGCCTTGTGCCTTGGAATCTGCATTTCTGATAATGACATTTGAATTGCATTGACAATCCCATAGTCAGCACACCCCGGACACCAATCATTGTGTACCTCTGTTTTGTAATCGCTAAGCCCCATGTGTTAGTACCTCTCTTCTTTGTGCCTTTTTTGCTACTATCTTTTTTAATGATTCATAAATTTCCGTTGAAGTCATTGCTCTTCCCGTATACTTTAAGACGTAATAGTCTGGCCCACGTTCTAGATTTTGTTTAAGTAATTGTCCCAATTGCCCAGTGTGATTTGCCTCAATATCGATAATAGTTTTTACATCTTTTAGTAGAAATTTGACATAATCCGTGGGAAATGGATGTAGTAATTTTATCTGAATGAACCCGATTTTGATATTTTCTTGTTTTAGCATCTCAAGTGCGTCAAGAATTGGCCCTTTTGGTGAACCCCAGCTTACTATACAGGTTTCTGCATCTCCAAATGAGACCACTTGTTCTTCGTCTGGAATTGTCTTCAGGGCATAGGCAAGTTTTGAGAGACGCTTGTCCATCATCTTGATTCTAAGTTCGGGATCTTCAGTGATGTGTCCATACTCATCGCTTTCATCGCCAGTATTCCAAAAAATACCGTTTTCAAGTCCCAATTTGGATCTTGGCGAGATGCCATCTGCAGTAAGTGCAAATCTTTTGTATTCACCTTCTACCTTGTCAAGCAGCTTTCCTCGTTTGATTGCAATTTTACTTGTATCAAATCGCTTACAGGTTATTACTGAGCTTGCAAGAAATTTGTCCATCATGTGGATTACTGGCATTTGATATAATTCCGCATAGTTAAAACAACGAGCAGTGTCGTAGAAGCTTTCCTCAACATCACCTGATGCATAGACAATTCTCGGAAATTCACCATGGCCTGCATGGATTGCAAATAGCAAATCGTCTTGGCCGTGTCGTGTCGGCAGACCTGTTGACGGTCCACTTCGCTGATAGTTTGTTATAACGATTGGAACCTCATTCATCCCTGCCCATCCAAGAGCTTCTGCCATAAGCGAAAAGCCCGGACCTGACGTGCACGTAGCAGACCTTGTACCAGTAAGTGCCCCGCCTATCGTCATTCCTATTGCAGAGATTTCATCTTCTGACTGTATTACGAGAGTGTGGCCAGGTCTGTTGTTTTGCACTTCAAAGATCTCGTTTGATTCCAAAAACACACTTTCGTCTGAAGCTGGAGTTATCGGGTAATATGGCTGAAATCTGCATCCGCATGCTATTTTTCCTAGTGCTGTTCCTTGATAACCCTGAACCAGAATCATGTCTGGTTTTTTCGTAGTTGTGGTTATTGAGAATGCAAAGTCGTTGAACTTTGCTGACGCGTAGTTGTATGCATAGTTTGCAGCATTTTTGTTAAGATCTGCTATTGCCTGTTTTTTTGCGAATACTGCTTCAACTGATTCTAGGAGTGTTTGTGGTGGCATTTTCATAATGCCAAGAGAAAACGAGACTGCAAGCACGTTATACATCCTGACCATTCCCTTAATACGCGGGTTGTTGATTTCGTCTGCCATCTTTGACAATACGTCTTTGAAGGATATTGAATAGAGCTTGACTCCATTTTCCTTTGCTAAATCCAAGACGTCTTTGATGACTGGTTTTTTGTTCTTTGAAGCCAAGTGAGCCACCAATCTTGATTTGTATTGGTCATCAAGTGTATGTACGTGGTCTGCAGGCACATCTGCAAGCTCAGAGTCATAGACTATTGCACCGTCTTTTATCACCTCAGAATAATGACGAAATATTGTTTCAGCATCAAATGCAACCATCATAGTAACGTCATTTACGTTTGAGTGAATTTCCTTGTCAGAAACTCTCACGACAAAGTAGCTATGCTCGCCTTTGATGTTGGAATAAAATTCTCTTTTTCCAAACACATTGTAACCAAGTGCGGCGCAAGCTCGCGAAAATATGTTTGCGCCAGAGTCTACCCCGCTTCCTTGAGGTCCACCAATTAACCAGCTTACATCAGTCATAGGTTTCCTTGGAGCTATTTGTTATTAAGAATATGTGTTGGTTTTTCTAACCACCAGTTGCGGCTTCAAACAAAGCGCACTCGCACTTGTCGCGTTCGCCACAATACGGACAGACACATACGCATTTTTCAATTGCGTTTCCACATTCCACGCATATTGCGAATTCTTCATCTTTGGCTTTTTTCTTGTCTGCCAACTTACCCATAGTACGGAAAACAAATGTTATAAAGATTTGATGTAATTGTCGCATAAAGTGACAAAATCCAAACCGAGAATTCTGCTTACCAGACGATTGCATGATTTTGCATTAGAAGAATTGAAGAGAAGGTACTCTGTTTTTGTGCACAATGGAAAAATTCCAATGCCACAGAGACTCCTGAAGGAAAAGATCAAAGATGTCGACGGCCTTGTCTGTTTTCCTTATGATGTGATAGACAAAGAAATCCTTGATGTGGCAAAAAACCTCAAAGTGATCAGTACCTACAGCGTAGGCTATGATCACATCGATCTTGCAGAAGCAAAACTCAGGGGCATAAAAATCGGGTACACCCCAGTGGTACTCACAAACGCAACAGCAGATCTGACAATTGCACTCATGGTTGACCTGATGCGCAGAGTTACCGAAGGTGACAGACTTATTCGGGCAGGGAAATGGAGCGTGATCTTTGGTGCTTACGATTATGTGGGAATGGATCTGGAGGGGAAGACTCTTGGTATTTTTGGAATGGGGAGAATAGGTCAAGCCGTGGCAAAAAGAGCGAATGCCTTTGGCATGAGGATCATCTACCACAGCAGAAACAGGCTGAGTCGGTCATTGGAAAACAAGCTACATGCAAAATACGTAAACTTTGATGAGCTGATTAGAAAAAGTGACGTATTATCAATCCATGTCCCCTACAAAAAAGAAACCGCAAAAATAATCAACATTAAGATCTTCAAAAAAATGAAAAAGAGTGCATTGCTAGTAAATACCGCGAGGGGCAAGATAGTTAACGAGTCAGACTTGATAAGGGCTCTTAGGTCGAAGCTGATTGCAGGTGCCGCACTTGATGTCTTTGAGCGGGAACCACTCGACAAACATAGTCCGCTGATAAAAATGGAAAACGTTGTGTTAGCTCCGCACATAGGAAGCTCCACCGCAGAAACAAGAGCTAAGATGGCTCAGATCACTGTGCAGAATCTCGTGTTAGGCCTCAAGGGCAAAAAAATGATTTATTTCGTTTAAAGTTGGAGGAGGTCATCGGGGCTTGCTTTTACGCAGTCTGTGCCTACCGCCTTTAGCTTTTCAAATTTGATCTTGCCGTTTAGGATCTTTCGTTGTTTTTGTAGCGACAATAGTTTTTCTGAGAGCGTATTTTTGTGTGCTTCGCATGTTACGCCCACCATGTATTCGCCTGAATCCGCTTTCACAGAGATTACAAATTCTGGAGGGTTAACACACTGTTTCCCCTTTTGTTTTACCGAGCACCTGTCTGGTAGCAATGACTTGTGGTTTTATTGATTCAATATTAATTATGTATTTTATTGTGGCATCTTTTCTGTAATTTTTTGAAAGTCCCATACTGTAGGTTTTGATTTCTTTGCTGGTTTTAGTATTCCTGCATTCAATAGTTTCTTTATCAGAAAGGCGGCATATGCTGGTGCGCCCGTTGCGCCGGGTGAATTGTAATTTATGATGTGTAACGAGTTTCCCGCCTCTAGTTCCAATATTTCTGAGAGGAATTCGCCTTTTTTTGTTATGATTGGGCTGCGAATCCCCGCAGTACCACGTCTTGTAAAGTATGATGCCTCGATAGATGGAATGAACTGCTTTACTCTATTTACCATGGCGTTCTTTGAGAGCGAGCTTTTCCACTCCTTTGAGACAAGCGATAGAAATTCCGGGTTGACCAGTAGCTTTCGCGTGTTTCTGCTTAGGATTTCTTTGAGCTTTGAGAGTGTTTTTGGCACATTGCCTACATAACCAGTATAAGTTTCTGGATCCGCCACAGGTACGGCGTTTGGGCCGATCTCGGTCTGACCATTTGCGCGCTTGATCCAATGTGGATCTAAAAATGGAAAGTTTGGGAACTTTGCAACTGTGTAAATGTTTGTGTTTACCAAATTTGCATGTTTGGCATCCGCAATCCAGTACTCTCCTCGGAAGTGAAGAGCCGAGTAGTCTTTTGCAAGATCCATCTTTTTTGCTAAATCGAGTGCGTGGCCCCCAGCACAGTTTATCAAAAAGTCGCATTCAAGATCAGACGCATCATCAAATATGATTCTAGTTGATTTGCCTGCTTTGATCTCACTCACCCTGTGTCCGAATAGAAACGTTGTTTGTTGGTTTTGCGAGAGTTTTTGCAATTCCTTTGTCAAAAGTTCATAGTCGGTAGAGACATCGCGGCTACAGTAAAGACCAGAATAGCATTTGACGTTTGGTTCTTTTTTTGATACTTGGGTTGCATCCAACAAGTCTAGTTGGTATTCTGGGATTCCGTTTTGACTCCCCCACTTGAGGTATTTTTCCAGAGTCTTGTGCTGCTTTTCCTCCAAGGCTACCTCTATTGTTCCACATTGTAACCATGGCAGATTTCGCGCTTTTGCAAAATCTTGCCATAGATCATGCGATATCAAAGCCGCTGCAGCAATTGTTTTCTTTTTTTGTGGATCAAGATAAAATGGGGAGTGAACAACGCCAGTATTTTTTCCACTTGCATGTACTGCAACTTGGTTTTCTTTTTCAATTACACATATCTTGAGATCATAGAGTGCGGAAAGCCAATACGAAACAGTTGTACCGAGTATACCACCGCCAATTATCGCAAAATCAAATTTTTGCATCATATGAGCAACCATTTAGAACCATTAATTGATTGTGATGCGACTTACCACTTTGGAACTGCAAAACGCCACTAATTTCCGGTGTTCCTATATGGTTTGGAATTTTGCAGTATCATGTGCAGGCGGTTAGATTCTCAATTGTAGTCGTTGGAATTATGGTAGCTTTGCAGTTTCTAGCTCAACAGGCAAGTGCAGAAACATACTATGTATATGTTGAGAGGATGCCACAACACTGGCAAAAGCAGTTCGATGGTATTTTAGATGAAGCTATAGCGTATTGGGGTAAACAGAATCCAAAATTCAAATTCGAAACAGTTCAATTTGTAGACAAGTCAGATTTTGTAATCCAGTGGTCAAGCAACCAAGAAGAGAGATTGGGTTACTATTCCACCGAAACTGCCAATGCATATGGTAAGCCCACCATAGCCATCATGCTAGGATTCTTCAAGGACAAACAGCTCAACATGGTACCTTACGAGCATGCGTTGTTGTTGACAAAACATGAGCTTGGTCATGCATTAGGAATTCCGCATGATGACGATCCAGCAAGTGTAATGTACCCAACAATAGAAGACTATGAGTCATTGGAGTATGTTGTAGAGGTGCCTGTGCCAAAAAATGTAGATTTGGAACAGATGTCAAAGAAATATCAAAAACTAGTTGAGGAGAAATTGCTGATATTGGAGCCACAATTGTCTGATTCTTACCAACTGCTCAATTCAGAGTCAGCAGATGATTTGTGGATGTCGTATTGGTGGGCAAAAAAATACCTTGCAGATTCAGAAAATCTGGCAGCCGAGAGCGGGGCATCCATTCTGCAGTCTGATTTTGAAGACTCTTATGTAAAGTTCAAG
>JBKBQK010000024.1:0-14066 GCA_046292705.1 Candidatus Nitrosotenuis sp.
GTCCATGGAAGCAAGTTGGGCCCTGCCTGCGCAGGTCTCGATAACCCGACAGAAGCTGTGACCAATCTTTAAAAATAGTAAAAATTCATGTTCACTAAATGAAGTACATCCCACCAAAGAAACTCAAAGTGCTCATGGTGATGTTCTTTGGTGCTGGCATCTGGGGCATGGCATATGGCCTTTGGATTCACCACCCTTTTCTGACTTTGTTTGGTGTGATCAATTTTTGTCTTGGTGGTTTATTCGGATACCGGTTCTTTACACAGGGCCCAAAACCTGAAAAATCATCTGAGAAGCGTAAAAAATAATGCAGCTACAACAAGCATGTTTGTTGCAAAATGCATCGCATATGAATGGTTGACTCCCTTTTTGTCGTAAACATATTTGAACAAAAATCCTAGCGGTATGAGCATGATTGCCATGTGGATCTTAATGCCCATGGCAATGTGCGCAAAGGCCCACACCAGGACCCTTTTCTTTGATTTTCTAAAATAAAATTCCTCTACGTGATTTATGTGTATGAACATGTAAATGAGCAGCGGAGTAAATGGCACGATGCCCCAGAATCCCATATCTGCAAAGGGGCCGAACGCAATATTGTATCCAAGCCAGCTCCAATTAAGAACCTGTACTGTCTCAGCATGCGGATAGATAAAGACAAGATAAGTAATCAATATTCCAAAGGAGAGTGGCGCGTAGGCAACCGACTTTACACCATCTATAAGATCGAAAACCCTGTTTTTTGTCTCTTTAATTAAGACAAGCGATGTTGCAACAGTAAAGACGTAATAACCTATGATGAAACCCTCGGAACGAAAGATGCTGTCCAACGTAAAAAAGAGCAAAGGAAAAGATTCCACTCTTTTTGTAAAGTCTAGTTAAATAATAACTTCTGTGTACCAATTGCATGCAGGAAGGGGATCAAGCGCCGGACTTTGAGCTGCCTGCAAGCGATGGTACCACAGTGAGGCTTTCCTCGTTTAAGAATAACAAAAATGTAGTTCTTTGTTTTTATCCAAAAAATCACCTCTTCCTATGCCCGTCAAAGAAAGTCTTTGAAATGGCAAAAAGCGTCGTATCTGCGTACAAAGATATTGCAAAGACAGACTCGGTTCTTTTTGCCATATCTGTGGACACAGTAGAAGATCAAAAGAAATTCGTATCTGAATATCAAATACCATACCCTCACCTAAGTGATACAAAAAAACAAGTCTGCAAAACCTACTCTGGACTGAACATGGCAGGTCTTGCAAAGCGTTCGACCTTCATTGTGGACAAAAGTGGGATTATTAGGAAAATCTTTCGCGATTTTGATGTCAAAACACATGGACAACAAATAGCTGAAGTACTAACCAAACTCTAGTCGTCAACTATAAATAGTAAAAAATAATCTCAAAAAAACAATTTGCTTGATTTAGTTGCAAAAAAATTATTTTTGACAAAAGGAAAAGGCGTCCACGCGGATCGCCTCACAAGTTTTGAATATGCTTTGCGTGATGCGGGAATTGCTGGAACAAACATAGTTTTGATCTCTAGCATCTTTCCACCTGGTGCAAAGCTCGTTTCAAAGTCTGAAGGGCTCAAGTTGATCAAGCCGGGCCAAGTGCTCTTTACCATTTATTCAAGGAATCAGACAAACGAGCCGCATAGGCTCATCTCGGCATCTGTCGGAATAGCACAACCGTCTGACCCAAAAAGGTACGGCTATCTATCAGAATATGAGGCATTTGGGCAAAACGAAAAACAGGCAGGAGATTATGCTGAAGACATTGCAGCACAAATGCTTGCTTCGTCGCTTGGAATCAAATTCGATATTGACAAAAGCTGGGACGAAAAAAGGCAACAATGGAAGATCTCAGGACAGATCTACAAATCTATGAACATAACGCAAACTGCAATAGGCGACACAAAGGGCAGGTGGACTACTGTCTTTGCTGCAGCAGTTTTAATTCTCTGATTTTTTTGTTCTAAATCCCTTAAAGTAGAACGCTGCTGCAGCGGCTGCCGCAACGCCGATTCCAAGTAAAAGGTAGATTTCGTAATCGGCAGTAGATGTCATTGGTGCTCCATTTTCAGCAGCTAGAGTAATCATCAAATCGTCTTTCTTTGCGGAAAAATCTTTGCCGAAAAGATACATGACCTCTATTTTTTTGGCCGATTCGGAATTGAAGAACCACCCGCTTTTTGTGATGTCTGATGGTATTTTTTCATTGTTTTTTATTGTGGGCTCGATGACACTTCCATGTGGGTATGCCTTAGTCGCATTGTCTTGCGGGAGTATGACTACATATACTAGAGAGTTCAAAGGGAAAAAACCCACCGAAAAGTAATCTGATTTTTTTATCTCGTTTACTTTGAGGTACTGCAATGGATCAATTGAAGTCAGCTCCCTTGCCAGGTGCGGATATCTCTTGGAGACTTTGAGCTGCATAATTGATCCTTCGTCTTTTGGTATGATGGTAAATGCCATCCTTGAGTCGTCGTCTTTGGCAAGCTCCGATGCTACGAGGTAAAACCCACCAAACTCTCTTATCTGTCGTGGGATCAAAATACCAGATATCTTATTGAAGAGATAATCTGTGTTCTGTAGTGGCATGGTGTATACTGCCGAAACGGTTCCTGCGCCAGAAACCTCACCTGTGGTATCTAGTACCCTGTTTGACTTGTCATCATAATGGATAAAGACAGAGTGGAATTTTGCCTCAAGTCCAAATGCAGAGTTGATGTCGCCAATCAGAGAATCTCCGGTCTGCCTTGCCTTTTGCTGTATGGCAGTAATGCCGCCTTCTCCGGGCGTTCTTTTGGTGTTTACCATCACGCAAATTTGTTCTTGGACGCCAAGGACGCACTGATCCTCATTTGTGATGACGACTGCGACGATGTCAGTGTTGTTTCGGATCTTAAAGTCAAGGTCTGGAGGTATTTGGAATTCCTTGATGCTCGTAGTCTGCAGAGACACTGAAGCAGTCACGTTGTTTGAAAGTCGCTGGTCTACAATAACGGAAGCAACCTCGTGGTATGTTGCAAAGCGTGGTTCTTCGGCAAAGGCATCTGCTACATAAAACATCAAAAAAGCAATCAAAAATACAAAGAAAAATCTGTACACGGTCTGTCCAAAACCCGTTTTTAGTATTAAGGTTACGACGGATTTGTCATTTTTTGAAAATAAGTTTAAATTTGTAGGTTATTTCACAACTTCTGACATCGAATTCAAACCGATCGGGGAACAAAATGACTGGCAGCCCGTGCGTAAAGGCTGCCAGCCCCACTTAATTTAAGGAGATTATCTGGTTTACCTGTGATTTTATGTAGTCAAAGCCGTCCTGCCAGAAGCTGGCCGAGCTGATGTCGATTCCGTGTTCACTGAGTAGGTCTTCTGGTTTTTTTGAGCCGCCTGCTGCCAAAATCTCAACGTATGTCTTCACAAAACTACTTCCTTCTTTTTTATATCTTTGATACAGCGACAAAGAAAGCAGGTTACCAAAAGAATACGCATAGCAGTAAAATGGAGTGTGGAAAAAATGAGGAATACAACTCCACTCTATGGCAAAGTCTTTTGATAGCTCGATCGAGTTTGCGAATTGGGTCTTTAGATTTGCCAAGTATGCCTTTGAGATTTCTTCGACTGTGGTGCCATCGGCAATCTGCTTGTGGATATCTACCTCAAAGATGGTAAAAAATGCCTGACGCATGATTGTGGCATACAAGTCATCTATTTTCTCTGATAGGATTATCTTTTTTTCATCGTCGCTCATCTGATCTGAGATGTTGTCGTACAGCAAAAGCTCAGAAAATGTGGATGCGGTCTCGGCCAGCGGTAATGGTGCTTCGGAGATTAAGATGGATTGTTTTGAGGCTGCTTTGCTGTGTATGGCGTGGCCAAGCTCATGAGCCAACGTAAAAACATCTTTGGATTTGCTTGCGTAATTTATGAGGACGTATGGTGTTATCCTTGGCGATATTGTACTGCAAAAAGCGCCATCCCTTTTGCCAGGCCTTATTTCAGAATCAATGTGGTTTTGAGCAAACACACTTTTTGCATATTCGGCAAGCTGGGGGCTGAATTTTGAGAGTGATTCTAATACGAGTGTAACTGCTTTTTGGTATGGATAATTTTTTTCTTTGAGTCTTTTCGTGGCAGGGGCATACAGGTCGTAACGTCGAAGTTTTTTCAGTCCTAGTTTTTTTGCCTTGTATGAAAAAAACCTGTAAAACACATCGGAGTTCTTTTTGCAAACATCAAGGAGGCTTTGCACGGTTTGGTCGTCTACGTCGTTTGCTATGTTACGAATCGATATTGGCGAAGAATACTTTCTGATTTCGATTCCTTCATCCTTCCAGTTTAGAACAAGGTTTTGGTAGATCTCGCCAAGCACGCCTTTGTTTCCTGCAAACTTTGTCAAAAGTGTCTTGTACGCCATTTCTCTTGTCTTGGCATTGGTGCTACGTACAAGCACGGTGAGCTCTTCACGTGAGAGTTTTCTTTTTTTGCCGTTTATGGTTACAATGTACTCAAAAGCGTTTGTTATCTTGTCGTACAGCTTTACAAGAGCAGTAGGGCCGGTGACATCAAGCGTGTTGATTAGCTTTTCTTCTGGTTCAGAAAGTGAATATCTTGCAAGAAGGCGTTTGTGTCTTAGGTATTCTCTTAGGTTTCCGGCATCCTGCATGAGTCTTGCGGCATTTACATCGTCTATTTGACGTTTCCACCACAAATCAAAAAAAATCATCTTGTTTTCTATTTCAGAGCCAAACTTTGTCATTTTGGTAAGTAGCGATGTTGCTTCGTCTGATTGCGTGTTTGCAGCATACAGCAACGACGCATAGCCTGTAAGCCTGCTTACGTCCTCTGATATCTCTTCAATGTTTTTGATGGTTGAAAAAAAGTCCTTAGGCTCAATGTCGGGTCTGAGTGATTCTTTTATTTTTTCAAACCTTTGTACCTTTTCCTGTAGGGCAGAAATCTGTTTTGTAAAGTCTGTGCTTTTGTGATTAGCTACAAGCTCAGCTAGACTCCATTTTGACTGTTTGTACATCCAAGTATGGTCAAAACTACCAATATATGATATTTCTAAATACTGCATATTTTCAGAAAGATTGGACCGATTGTCTAGTTGGTTAGGATGACGCACTCACACTGCGTATGGATAAGATCATCCCGCAAAGGTCATGGGTTCGAATCCCATTCGGTCCATTAATTCATTTTTGACCTTATAACAAAGACAAAAATTCGTCTCTTGTTAGGCCAGCATCCTCGATTATTGCATTCAATGTGCCTTTTGCGATTTCTTTGTGGTTTGGGATGGTGAGCCTCCGAAAAGGTAGTTTGTTATTTCTGTGTCATGTGGCTTCCAGTTTGGTGATCTGTACGATATCCTAACCTTGATAATATTTTGATTAGTTTTGTTGCCGATAAAACTGGAAGTTTAGACATTGATTTCTACCAATTCCTCATCTACTGGAGGAGTTGGTTCATTGTGTTTTTTAGACTTTGAAGATATCCCTCTATTGTGTCTTTGATGTTGTTCAATGCGTCGTCACGTGTTTTCCCCTGTGAGATACAACTTGGTAGTGATGGGCATTTTACTAGAACTAATTTAAAAAATAAAAAATGAATTGCCAAAATTAAGAAACTAAAAGATCTGGTTAATCTTAATATCTTCTTTGGAATCTTGGTTTTTGGTGCTTTGGGAAACACTCTTTACAGTAGACGGGTCTGTCTTCTTTTGGTTGAAATGGCACCTCTGCTTCCTTGCCACAATCTGAGCAAGTGCATGGGTACATCTTTCTGTCGTATGACATACATGAGCACAGTCCACTCCAAATAAGAATGATTTGGTTAGAGTTCTCAACCCCAAGGAATCATCGAAATTAGCTTCGGCGAGAGGGCAAAGTCACAATAAAGGTAGCTCCATTACCTGGATTGCTATCCACATTGATTGATCCGCCGTGCTGCTCTATGATTGTCTTGCAGCTTACCAAACCAAGGCCAGTCCCTGTCTGCTTTGTCGTAAATAACGGCTCGAAAATCAAAGAAAGATTCTCCTTTGGTATTCCAGGACCATTATCGATGATTCTAATTATCGTATCTTTGCCATCTTGGTGTGCTTCGATCTTTATCTTTCCTACATTGTTCATTGCCTGTATGGAATTAGTTATGAGATTGACAAAAACTATCTCCAAATTTGCAACATCTGCCACAACATCAATATCATTTTCTGGTAACTCGATGCTGATGGTCTGAGGAATTCTAAGTCTACTAATAGCCGCATTCAAAATTGAATTGAGCGATGTTTTGCTTAGTGAAATCTTTCTTGGTTTTACAAAATTAAGGACGTCATCTATCTGGTAGGAGATTCTGTCAACGGCACGTTGTATCTTCATGTATGTTTCATGCGTAGTTGGATCCGTGTTGCCTTCCTTTACAATAAGCATCTCGATGGCGTTTTTTATGATGGATAGCGGATTGCGAATGTCGTGCGCAAGCCTTGCTGCAAGCTCGCCTATGATGAACAGTTTTTCTTTTTTCACATTGTACTCAAGCAGTGCCATCTTGCGCTCAAGCTCAACTATTTGTTGAACTGATGGGGTCATTACATCTGCAAGTATGTCTGCACCAGTCTGTGTAGCCTCGATCTGCGCGACAAAGTTTTCAAGACCTTCAGCTAGGATCTTTTTTTCCTTGCTATATTCTTGACTATCAAGTAATGCTACGGCCTCATCTGATTTTCCTTCATTGACAAGCTCAATTGCCCGATATTCCATTTTCACCAGCTTCGAGTTTGCATTATCCATTGAAACAAAAAACGGCCTTACACTGTCATCGGCATGCAAAATCGCATCCTTTAGGAGTTTATCAGAAAGCGGCTCTATTGCTTTGTACCGTGTCTCCCATTTCTTATCTGCAGTAAATGCATAGTTTCTTGCCGACTGGGTAAGTACCTCATCATAGTAACGCATTAGTTGTACGTGGTACGATCCAAGCTTCATGGTTTTGTACCTCTAATCCTGCTTAGCCCAAAATGAATGGTGCATCTACAAATAACCATATTCAAAGCTTGACTACTCTGTTGACATCAGATACTATTACTATTCCTTTGGAGCCTGCAGTTGTATGATTTTTGATTGCTTCTACTATGGGCTCTACTAGGTGGTCATCTACTATTGTAATAATGCCGTCTATTATGTTGAAAAGTGGCCTTTGCAGGGAGGTTCCTCTTTTTGACTGTAGTGGTAGCCGTTCTGCAGCACCCCTGCCTCGGGCATAGAAAACAGTGACGCCTTGCGCCCCTGCTTTTTCCACTGCCTCTACAACCGTCTCAAGTCTGCCAAATTCGAAAAATGCTTCAATTCTTTTCATTTTTAGCTAAAAGACCTTTTTTAACATATAAAGTTTCAAATGATTTTCATTTCAGCAAATGATATTCTAAATTTTTGTTTGGCAAAATCGTATATCGTCAATCAAATGTTTGCATTATTGTCATCATTGAACAATTGAATTTATGCTCAAAAAAGAAAAAAAAGATTAGTTTTTTCTCAGTTTTATTTTTGCAAATAATGCATTTGAACCCTTTTGTTCGTTTGCTGCTTCTGCAGTTTCGATGTCTATCTTGAATTTGGATATTGCGCCCTGCAGCTGTGACGCAAGCTCTGCCATTTGATTTGCCGCATTGGATATCTCGTGAGTCTGTGCGGTCTGCTCTTCGACTGCAGCAGATGCCTCCTCTGTAGCCGAGGCATTTTCTTCTGAGATCGCAGCTATCTCGATAGTGTCTGAAGATACGGTCTTTACCTTGTTGAGTTGTTCGTGAGCTGCATCTGAAAGCATCTTGACTGTTGCTGACACGTTTTTGATGTTTGTTGCAATTTCGTGCAACGTCTTCAAAGATGAGTCAATTACCAACTTTCCTTGGTTTACCTCATTTGCACTTGTCTCGATCTCGCCAACTACTTCTTGGGCATGTTTTTGAATTTCCTTGAGTTTTGTGTCTATTTCGTCTGCGGACTGTGCCGAGCTTTCCGCTAGGCGACGTACCTCGTCTGCGACTACTGCAAAACCGCGTCCTGCCTCACCCGCACGAGCCGCCTCTATTGCGGCGTTGAGTGCAAGCAAATTGGTCTGGTCTGCAATCTGCCTGATTACTTGCAGTGCAGCCGTGATTTCATTTGTTTTGTCAGCCAGCACCTTTACCTTTTGTGCAGACTCGTTTGTTACCTTAATTATCTTGTTCATTCGTTGGCCTGCTTCCTTTGCAGACTCGGCGCCTTTTTCAGATAGCATGCCGACCTGGTTTGATATCTCGACTGAGTCATTTGCACTCAAAGAAAGCTCATTTACAGATTTGGCAAGCTCCTCCACTGTATGCTTTGACTTTTCGATACGTTGGGCTTGTGATTGTGAGCCTCTTGAGATTTGGTCTACAGTTGTTGAAATTTGCTGAATGGCACTGTTGAGCTCTGTGCCAGATGCTGCAAGCTGTTGCGCACTGGACGCAACAGACTGTGATGCGCCTCGAACATCACCTAAGACATTTCTGAGGTTGTCAACCATCTGCCTTTGTGAATTTACAAGCACACCAATTTCGTCTTTTGATCTAGACTCGTCAATTCTGACTCCCAAGTTGCCTTCACTAATTTTTTTGGCAACTTCTGCGGCAGACTTGATCGGTCGAGAAATTGACTTCGAAATAAAATAGGCAAACGTTCCAACTGCCGCAGCAATGATACTGCCAGTAATCACGTACATGTTTTGCAGTGTCGCTACTGGTGCAATAATTTCTGCTACGTCAAATTCAGCAATCATGACGTACCCTAATTCTACTTCGCATTTTGTTGCACCTATGATTGGCACGCCGCGATAGTCTGGATATATTGATGCAGAAATGTCTTTGCCATTTTCAAAGCATTCTCGAACAGCTAATGTATCTACCTTTTTGGCAAACTCGTATCCCTCATTGAATCTTGATGGGCTGATCATTATGCCCTCAGAGTTCACAAGGTATGTTTCGCCTGTTTCGCCAAGGCCTTCTCTATCAAGTAGTATTGCATCCGAGGATGAAACACCTGTTTGCGCAATCAAGACACCTAGTTTTTGTTCGGTTTGTGCGTCTGTGATCTGAACAGCGGTGACTGCAACGCGTTTTCCCTCATGCTGTGTATATGCTCGATATGGATGTTTGAGGCCCACTTGAAACGCTTTATCGGAAGAAATGTCGATTCCAATCAACGATTTGTCCTGAGCGTATATTATGGTGCCATCGGGGGAGACCAACTTGAAGTTATGATATCCATCTTCCCCGCCTGTGGATCCTCTGA
Source organism: Candidatus Nitrosotenuis sp. (assembly GCA_046292705.1). Classification (GTDB taxonomy): domain Archaea; phylum Thermoproteota; class Nitrososphaeria; order Nitrososphaerales; family Nitrosopumilaceae; genus Nitrosotenuis. The sequence goes on from JBKBQK010000024.1 coordinate 9,316, forward strand.
CGTTGTCGAATACGTCGCTAAGCGATGGCACCGCCTCGCCTGATTTTGCAGTATCTACAATCTCCTGCATGCTTGCTATCTGCTGGAGCTGTTGAATCCTAAAACCGTGCAGCTGCTCAAGTGCCTTTGCTCTGTCGTTTGCAAGCGTTCTTAGTTGATCAAATGCACGCTTTTGCAGTGCTTCCTGAGAATTGTTGAAGCTGACTATCGATATTGTCGCCATTGGAATCATGGCAACAACAAGGAACAGACAGATCAACTTTGTATTCAATGACCTTGTCAGAACATTTTTCATCTTTATGGGCTATGCAAATTAGGGATATAGGCAAGTGTTTGTTTACCAAAAACACTCCGACAAGAAACAATGTGAAAGTATGAAAGACAAAACCATTGGCAAAAGATTGTTCAATTTTGTTTATCATCTCTCTTAAAACAACTATGTCTGTAATGGTGCCATGAGGATCCGCAACAGACTTCTGCTCGGCTTCCTCATAATCATAGCTATAACCACACCAAACGGCATAATTGGTTTTTTAAAGGTGGATAATACACTGTCTCAAATTGAAAACGATTTGAGCAACAGTCTGGAGGATCTAAAGACGGTATCAAGACTCAACAACTTGGTTGTCCACATAAGGTACCTCGATGAAGTGTTGACCCAGGCAGCAAGAAACTATGCGTTTACAGGGGATGCCAAATGGTTAGATATCTACTTGGAATCTGAGTCACAACTGGACAAGGCAATAAAGGATGCAATCTTAATTGGTGCGCAAGAAGAAAAAACCCTATTTGAGAGCGTAGATATAGCAAATCGCCGACTTGTTGCGCTAGAACACACCATCATCGATCTTGTAAAAGAAGGCAAACCAGAAGAGGCAATCATCATTTTGGAGGGTCAAGAATACTGGGAGAACAAAAAAACTCTACAAGTCCGCCCTTGAAAGATATGCACAAAGTAAGGGGTTAGAGTACAATGAGCTCTTTGTTGTGTCCACTACCAAACTTGAAGACTCCATAAATAACATTAAAACGGTTCTGGTTGATGCAGAACTACTGCTTTATTTTGGGATCCCAGTATTGCTCGCGGTAGCAATAGGACTAAGCTATGTGATTGCCAAAACTATATCAAAACCCATCCGTTCTCTGAAAAATGCGGCAGAAATGATAAGTAAAGGTGACTATGATGTGCACCTTGAAACAAACCGAGATGATGAAATAGGAGACTTGTCCAGACGATTCGAGTCTATGGTCAAGTCGTTTAAATCGTCACTTGAAACAGAAAGGCAACTAATAATGGCACAAGAGAAATTAAAATCAGAAAAACTTTCGACAATCGGAGAGCTTGCCACAAGAATAGCACACGATCTGAGAAATCCACTGTCTGTGATCAAAAATGTTTGCCAAATAATGCAACTGCAAAATCCGCCAACCGATGAAAAAACTCGTGAATACTTTGCAAAAATGGAAACATCGATTCAGCGTATGTCTCATCAGATAGATGATGTGTTGAACTTCATAAGAACTACACCATTAAAAAAAGAAATTGTGTCGATCAAAGACGTGATTACAAAATCGCTGGAGGATTTAGAAATTCCTTCAGCTATTACGATATCTTTTCCGCAAAACGATGAAAAAATCAATTGCGATGAACAAAAAATCAGGACCGTTTTCGAAAACATCGTACTAAATTCGATTCAGGCAATGATGGTCATGGGCAGATTTCCATTAAAATCATAGGGCATACCAAATTCATCAATGTCGAAATTTCTGACTCGGGGCCAGGCATACATGAAAGTGAATTACAGAAGATTTTTGAGCCGTTATATACGACAAAACAGACAGGTACAGGCCTTGGGCTTTCGACTTGCAAAAACATAGTAGAACAACACGGCGGCTACATTTCGGTTAAAAACAACCCAACCACCTTTGTCATAACTCTTCCAAGACTCTGAGATGATTTTATATTCCTAAAAACACGTATCTTTTGCATGTGTGTGCTAGATCACGAATATCAGAGGCGTGGAAGTAAAAAGATAATACAGGACAAAAAAGAAGACGAATTTGAGGCTCACTTTAAAACATCCATATTATTCACAAAATCGCTGAAGTCCTTATAAGTTCACCATCTGTGGCTTTGTTTTGTGTGTCTGTAAAAAACATACATGAACTAATACTAATGTCAAAAGTTGAATAGGTGATATTTGAAAGAAATACTAAATCTTACAAAATCAGATAATCCGGCATCAGAATTTGCTCAAATTCAAAAACTAAATCAAAACGAAGTCAAAATGGAAACAATTGGAGCCACTTTTGAATCCCAGGAGGAGATAAGACAACTACTGGAGCAAAGAATTGCCAAGGCCATGATTCCTGTGGCGCAATCTTTGCTTGCAGATCCTGCGCTTGAGCAAGACTCGAATCAAATCAAGTTAATCCTAGAAAGCGTTGCAACAAGGATACCGTCAGTAGAAGTTCAACAATATTTTCGAGCCGGCAAGAATTATTTTACGATAAATCATCAGATGGGTTATGTGGGAAACATTTTCTTCAAAACTTTATTTGATATGGTTTTAGGGAAAAACCAAAACAAATCGTATCAACTTGTACAAGAAAACAGATTTTCCATCATCTGTAGGTTTTAGCAAGGCAATTTTCGCATTGTTTGCAATTTTGAGCTTTTTTTGTTTTTGGGCTTATTTTGTATATAAAATACCATGTTTGTTTAAAATAACAATACAAGCGTTCTATTGAAAATCCATTAAGAATAATTCGTGCAAACTGCCGATCAACAAACCAAAAACTTCACGCTCGAAGAAGTTGTGGAATTTACAGACCTTATAGCAGAAAAACTAAACAGTGCAATAGACAAAGTGGATAACATCAACCACAAGACGCACGTTCTTTCTGTGAACGCATCGATTGAGGCTGCGCGTGCTGGCACATACGGCAGGCCGTTTGGGATTGTGGCATCAAATATGTCAGAACTATCAGAAGAGACTTCGAAAATTACTGAGAGAATGCGAAGCGACACAAAAGAGATACTTCGCGTGGGAAGCATGATAAAATCACAGTCAAAGGACTTTAGGGGAAACAGGCTGTCTAATATGGCACTCGTTAACATTGATCTGATCGACCGCAATCTCTATGAAAGGACAGCAGATGTGAGGTGGTGGGCCACTGACGGAAGTGCTGTTGAAGCACTGACCAAAAAAACTCAGGATGCATACGATTTTGCGTCAAAGAGGCTTGGCGTCATCTTACAGGCATACACAGTTTACTATGATCTAGTTTTGGTGGATACAAGCGGCAACATTGTGGCAAACGGAAATCCGCAAAAATTCCTCTCGGTGAATACGAACGTCTCGGATTCTGTTTGGTTCACAAGCGCTATGAGGACAAAAAGCGGCAGTGAGTTTGGTTTTCAGACAGTCCACAGATCTCCGTTGGTAAACAACAACTTGGTACTAGTCTACTCATGCGCTGTACGAGAAAATGGTGACACTAAAGGAAACATCATAGGTGTGTTGGGCGTGATCTTCAAGTGGGAATCACTCTCACAGACAATTATACAACATACCCCAATAGGTGAGGAAGAAAAACAAAATACACGAATTTGTATTGTTGATGATACTGGTCTTGTCTTGGCAGATTCTGACAACAAGATGCTAAAAGACACAATCCAGTTTGACAAGAAAACAAGCCTGTTCTCAGAAAAAAGAAATTACATCTTTGATGAGTATGGTGGAGTAGATTGTTGCCTTGCCCACGCACAGTCACCTGGTTTTGAAGGCTACACGACTGGCTGGCATTCGCTGATAATTCAAAGACTGGGCAATGCAAGAAAGCAGAAATCCCTTTTGAAATCTTACACACGTTATACGGACTCCTAATCGGCCAGCAAATACCTTACAGTATCTATATTATGTGTATTCTGCGTGTCAGAATTAATACATGAATGACATCGTCTTGCTTTGGATCCTTTTTTCGCTATTTGTTGGGATCTCACTTGCAATTGATCTAGGCGTTTTTTCAAAGCTAAGAAAGAAAAAAACCCAAGAACACGAAGCACCACCATTTAAGGTCGCACTAAAGTGGACCATAGTATGGATATCTCTTGCAGGCGTCTTTGCTGGCATCATCTATGTCGACATGGGTGAAGAAAAACTTGCAGAATTTGTCACAGGATATGCTCTTGAAAAATCACTTAGTGTTGATAACATGTTTGTGTTCTTACTCATCTTCACGTCATTGAACATTCCTCACAAGTTCCAGCATCGCGTCCTTTCAATGGGAATCATTGGCGCCATAGCTATGAGAATCCCTCTAATTCTTGTGGGCGCGTCTCTTCTTGAAAGCTTCCACTGGATGATTTACCTCTTTGGTGGCTTTTTGATATTTACCGCACTAAGAATGCTTGTTCAAAGAAAAGAAAAGAAGATCGAAGTTGAAAAGAACATCGCAATACGTGCATTAAGAAAATTTATGCCCATCGACTTTGAGCTAAAAACGCAGAAATTCTTTTTGAGAAAAGACGGTGTCCTGTACGCGACACCGCTAATTGTTGCATTAGTGATAATAGAATTTACGGACCTGCTTTTCGCATTGGATTCAATTCCCGCTATTTTGGCGATCACGACAGACACCTTCATTGTTATAACATCAAACATCTTTGCAATCCTTGGTCTTCGAAGCTTGTATTTTCTTCTGGCGGGGGTCATGGAGAAATTCTACTATCTCAAACCCGGACTCAT
>JBKBQK010000025.1:0-14013 GCA_046292705.1 Candidatus Nitrosotenuis sp.
TGAACACGAAGTGGAAGAAATTGATGAATTCTATGCAGACTTGTTGCATGCATATGAGGTGAGATCTGATCCGACCTTGGTGCAAACACTAGTCGATGGCATAAACCATGAAATAAACGCAATCACTGGTGAGGAATCAGAAGATGAAGGACTACGTGTCTACTTTGAAAACATAAGGCAACTACTCGCTAATGTAAGTGAAGAATACGCAAACGGCAACACGGACGCTGCACTAAGCCTTGCAACAAAGGCCTACTTGGATAACTATGAATTCCTTGAAGCGCCAATTGCCATGCAAGACGAAACACTCATGGAAGAAATCGAGATCATGATGCGAGAAGAACTCCGTGATATGATAAAGGCAGGAGCAGACGCATCAGAGATAAGCGCACACATCAATGTACTACTTGAAAAGTTAGAACAAGCAGAAGGAATCATTCCAGAAGAGATAATGGGCGAATCCAAAGACCATGAGGAAGAACACGAGGAATATGAAAATCAATATGCAGATCTACCACCACTACAGCAAGTTAAAGCTGGCATAGAACCACAACGCGTCGCATGCAGCTCAGGCATGGTGCTACTGATCAAAAGCTCCAATGATTCACCTGCTTGTGTAAAACCAGCAACTGCGGAAAGATTAGTACAACTTGGCTGGGGAATCAGACCATAATTTTTATTTTTTTATTTTAGTGGATCGCCTTTACAGAGTACCTTGCCTGTGACTCTACTTTGGAAGTTTGGACACACAAAACACTGTATAAAATGAACATCTGATTTTAGAACCGGACAGTCTACGTACTCTAACTTCATACGTTTTAGCATCTTTGGGCTTACGCCTTTTAACTTGAGCTTTCCTTTATCATCCATCATGCCAGATGCCTTGAGCTCCTCTTTTACGTTATCGGGAATCTTTTGTGATTTCTCGGCCATCATTACTTCTACTTCGAACTTGTGCTCAAGCTCTTCCATGGTCTCACAAGTTTTGTACCATGATTTATTATTAGCGGTACTGCGATCATGCAACAAACTTCAACTTTTATATTGATAGGTTCTAGTCCAAAAGTTAGAAAAAATTGCTTGCGATTTTTGATGTAGAAGGAGTTCTTTTCGATGCGGAATATTTACCTTTACTCGCAGAAAAAATAAACAAAGAAAAAGAAATCTGGGAGATAACACGAAAAGGCATTCAAGGACTAATTAACTGGGAAGAGGGACTGCAAACACGAGTAAATGCGTTGAAGGGTTTGGATTATGATATTTGTAAACAAGTAGCAGATGAGCTGCCAATCATGACTGGTGCAAAAGAAACATGTCGCGTTCTTAAAGCAGCGGGATGGCGACTCCTTGCAGTGTCTGGCGGATTCACTATAATGACTGACAGGCTCAAAGAAGAACTTAAACTAGATTATGTGTTTTCAAATGAACTCATCTTCAAAAATGGTAAGCTTGATGGCGTAAAAATCCATGTCACCTCAGACAAAGCAAAATCGGCACGAATCAAAATTACTGAATGGAAAGAAAAGAAAGAAAACATTGTGGTTACAGTGGATGGAGCAAACGACATGACTTTGTTTGACATATGCGGACTTGGAGTGGCGTTCAGGGCCCAGGATGTAGTAAAGGAAAAGGCCAACGTTACAATTGAAGAAAAAAATCTTACGCACTTAATAGATGTAATAAACAAACATTACAATCTCAAACTACAACTGCAGACTGTTGCGTAAGTAGTCTGTGTGCGATACAGCATATCTATTATTTAGATTCTGAATTCGAATGTATCGAAGGTGTCTGGCTTGACGATTTTACCGTTGTGTTGTTGAATATATCTATCTAGCTTCTCTAGTTGGATGCAAATTGGTGAATCGTCCTTTACAAAGCCATAGATTTCATCATGGACTTTTTCTATCTGTTCTTGCTTTAGATTGACCTGCATCATACCAGATTCTATGACTTTAGATCATCTAAAAATGATCAAAAATTATTCGTTCAAATTATGCAAACTCGCTTCAAAGATAAGTAAATTAAATTAGAATCCAAAAATTCAGAAGTGTTGATGTCTATACAAATATTCCCAGTTATAATAAAAAAAGAAATACAAAAAGGAGATGATCTGGTCAAACTCTTTTTGTCCAACTTCAAAGATCTTAAAGATGACGACATAATTGTAATCTCCCAAAAAATAATTTCGAAACAGGAAGGCAGAATAATCGATCTTGCTGGCGTTATTCCCTCTCTACTTGCCGTCGGGATTGGCTCTGAGTATAAAAAAGATCCAAAGCTTGTGGAGGTGATACTTTCAGAGTCTCAAAGAATAGTCAGGATGGAAAATGGCATCTTAATCACACAAACAAAACACGGTTTTGTCTGTGCAAACGCAGGAGTGGACGAGAGTAACGTTCCATATGGATTTGTGTCTCTGCTTCCAGAAAACCCTGACAAGTCAGCATACGAATTTATGCAAAGAGTTCAAGATAAATCAAAAAAGAAAGTCGCAGTTCTCATCTCAGACACATTTGGCAGGCCGTTCAGAGAAGGACAAACAAATTGCGCAATAGGAATTGCAGGAATCAACGCAATAGAGAATTATGAAGGAAGAAAAGACTCTTTTGGGCGTACACTTCGAGTCACCGCTATCGCGCAAGCGGACGAAATTTGTGGAGCAGCAGAGCTTGTCATGAAAAAGACAACAGGCTGCCCCTTTGCAGTAGTACGAGGTCTTGAATTTGAACCTTCCAACGAGAGTGTAGGTTCTTTGATTCGTAGAAAGGAAACAGATCTGTTCCGATGACGACAAAGGTTATAATTATTGCATAAAAGATTGCAATTGGTTTGGATTATATCAACACGGAACTACACTGTCACAACACTTTTTCAAACTTTCACGTAGGTGAAGAGGAGCCACCGTACGACTGCAACATAACAATACAAGAACAACTAGAAAGAGCAAGAACACTTGGTCTGCATGCGCTTTATGTAACTAATCATAACACACTAAACGGTTACGAACAAATGCTACAATACAAAAATGATCATGCTAAATACTGCAACATACAGATTTTCCCCGCTGAAGAAATTACTACAGATACTGGGGCTCATGTTATCGCATATGGAATATCAAAAGAGATCAAGGCAGGACTATCTCTGGAAGAGGTGGTTGACGAAATTAAGCGCCAAGACGCAATATCTTGCGCACCGCACCCTTTCAGTTTACTTGATGCATTACGCGAGAGAGCAAAACTTTGTGATCTAGTTGAGGTCTTTAACAGTAACAACGTGGATGTCATCTCAAATGCTAGGGCCGCTGAATTCTCACTTGAGCACGGCAAGGTGGGTGTGGCCGGAAGCGACTCACACGTATTGTCTACCTTGGGCAGATGCATTAACGTAATAGAGTCAGAAGCCAATCTGGACGATGTGCTTTTTGCAATGAAGCACGGTAAAATTACGATAAAGCAAACAGGCTACGCAAAAGAATCAGAAACACTTGAGCACATAAAATACAAAATCAATAACTCAAGGGATTATCTTGCAGAATACATACGTGAACACTATCCAAACTCCCATTGGATGCTTTCACTGCTTTTGAAAATGTATGAACTCAATCAGAACAGCTACCTGTGGTCAATTTTGTACAAGCTAGCAGTCTATCTGATGCGGAGAATCTCGACAAAAATCAATTTACTAGATCAGGATCCGACACGGCTCCGAGACAGAAACTTAGCAAGCATGCTTAGAATGGCACTTTGACTGATCTAAAAATAAATGGGAAGCTTTTCAAAGTACTCAAAACAGACATCACGGAGCAAAACGTTGATGCAATAGTAAATGCCACAAATTTATATCTGCAACATGGGAGAGGAGTGGTCGCAGCAATAGTTAGAAAAGATGGAGAAATAATCCAACAAGAAAGCAGCAAGATTGGTTATATGCCTGTAGGATCAGCTGTGTTGACAACTGCAGGTAAATTACCTTGTAAAGCAGTGATCCACACAGTGAGTCAAAGAATGGATGAGGGAACAAAGATGACAAGCTAAAATAATCTATAACAAACGTGCTAAGACTGACAACGCAAGACGGCTTTGCAACAATTTCTATTCCGGCAATAAGCTCGTGGATTTTTGGTTTTCCAAAAGACAACTGTGCCAAAATACTGTGGTCAATTAAAACGATTTTTGCAAGACGAACGTACTTCACTTAACATCATAGAATTTTGTTTATTCGATGATGAAACACTGAAGTATTTTCAAGAGGAGTTGGATTTAGCTAATACTAATCCTAAATAGATTTTAATATGCAAACCATCAAATCAAAATATCAATGAGCACAACCACTAAGAAATTAGACGCTCGTGGGCTGTTTTGCCCAGAACCAGTGTTTAGGACAAAAATCGAAGTAGAAAAGATGCAAGTAGGAGAGATCTTAACAGTGCTTGCGGACGATCCAAATGCAGAAGAAGACATATCGCGCTGGATCAAACGAAATGGTCATGAGCTTTTGTCATTGCAAAAAAGAGAAAACGAACTGGAGTTCTCAATTAAAAAGGTGAAATAGGTGGCCACCAAAGTGCTTACAGATACGGAAGCCCTAAAGAGAATTGGTAATACTCCACTCATAAAGCTGGATTCATTATCAAACAACCAAAAAGCGTATTTTGCAAAGCTTGAGGGGCACAACCCATTTGGCTCCGTAAAGGACAGAGCAGCATACTGGATGATAAAGGACGCAGAGGAAAAAGGCAGAATAAAACGAGGACAAACAATAATCATAGAACCAACATCTGGGAACACCGGCATTGCCCTCACTGGTATCGCAAATCTTCTTGGGTATCAAGTAGAAATAGTTATACCAGAAAAGGCAAGCGAGGAGACAAAGAAGATAATCTCGTCTCTTGGGGCAAAACTCTATGAGACAAGCGATGATCTGTGTCCGAAAGTAGGGGCAGGAACAGATCAGAGTATTGCGCTAGCTACTTCAATTGCGTCAGCACGACCGGACAAGTACTTCTCACCAAATCAGTACTCAAATGAAGCCAATTTCATGGGGCACTACCAAGGGACAGGACCAGAAATCTGGAAACAGACTGAAGGCAAAATAACGCACTTTTTCACAGGAGTTGGCACCGGTGGCACAATTACTGGAATTTCTACTTATCTCAAAGAACAGAATTCAAAAATCAAGACAATAGCTGTGCAACCCCAGCAAAACCACCTCATTCAAGGCCTCAGAAACTTTGAAGAGTCGGCAAAACCTGACCTGTTTCTAAGACGAGAGACCGTAGTGGACGACTGGATTACGATCACAAATGAGCAGGCGTTTGCTGCAGTAAAGGAAATTTATGCAAAAGAAAAGATGCTAGTAAGCCCCTCATCTGCAGCAGTGTATGCCGCAATGAAAAACTATTCAATAGACCATGGCGTGATCGTGGGGATTTTTGCAGACGATGGAAGAAAGTTCAAGAGCCTTTATGCGCAACAAAAAGTCTTCACGGAAGACGAATTTGATGCGGCACTAAAAGAGGCAAAACACCTATCAAAAATAGTGTACATGTAATTTGACAGAAATCTAAGCTTGTATTTTGTTAATCATGGCATTTAGCGAAAACGGTTTTTGAAGCACTTCTACAGACTCAGCCATGGTTCCTGGTGCTTTTAAAAGCGAGTTTATGTCATAAGCAGAAGCAAAAATTATTCGCTGGTTTGGTCTTTTGTCCAAGATCTCTTTTGCGACTTCTACACCGCTTTTTTTAGGCATGTTGTTATCAAGTAGTACTACGTCGAATGGATTCTTGTCGAGTGTATCGAATTCTGACTTGGAAAGCTCACCGGCATAGACTTCGAGGCATTCTTGACCATCTCTTGCAACTATGACTTGATGGCCGTTTTTTTCCAAGGCCTTTGTGTATTGTGTTGCCGTAAACACATTATACTCTGCAACAAGTATCTTCATGATCTATCAACTGTTTGATTTTTTCATTGATAATTTAAGATAAGTTTGTTTGATACACGCAAACACGTTAGTTTGTAAATGTCTCAATTGGTTTTTTTGGCAGTAATGGTAGCGAGAATTCAAAAGTCGCTCCTCCATCCTTGTTGTTTCTTGCTCTTATTTTTCCGCCATGTGCGTTGATTATACCATGGCATAAAAACAAGCCAAGGCCGTTCCCACTCAAGTTTTCTCGCTCGTGTCCCTTCGTGACAAATTTACCAAAGATCTTTGGAAGTATGTCTTCTGGTATGCCTAGGCCTGTATCACTTACAGATACAATTACCTCGCTTGATTTTTTGTCCAAGACGGATTTTATTTTGATGGTGCCTTTTTCTGTAAATTTGATTGAATTACCTATTAGGTTCCGTAAGACCTGCTCTATTCTGGTTCTGTCCAACTCGATTTCTACATCATCGTCGAGCTCTTCGATGATCCGAACGTTCTTTGTGATTCCCGTCTTTAACATAGCGACGTTGTCTCGAATTAATGAATTTAGGGAGGTTTTTTGCGGATACAATGTGAGGCGGTTGTTTTCTATTCGTGTCACATCCAGTATGTTTGTTGCCAAATCCTGCAATTTTCTTGCCAGCGTGGTGACGCCGTCCCACGCTTCTTTTTGATCTATGTCACCTGACTGTGCAAGCTCAGCAAAGCCAAAAATTGGCTGGATTGGGCTCTTTAGCTCATGGGAGGCAATGCTAATGAAATCGGTTTTCATTTTATCTAACTCTTGAAGTTTTTTGTTCGCATCGCGCAGTTCCTGAGTCTTTTCCTCAATCTCTTTTTTGAGGTCGTTACTTATCTGATTGAAGAAATGTCTGAGCACAACCGCGATTATTCCTATAACTACTATGATGCCTATTTGGATGCTCAGCCAACCCCGCTCATGTTCTTCGATTGCGTTGATCGACTGTTCGTTGAATCTTTCGATTTCAAGGCTGGTTGATTCAATTTTTGTTTGAAGCTCTTTTTGTTTAGTTGTTATCTGCCTTAGCAGAAACTCACTTTCCGGTGTAGTTCCAAGATATTCTCTAATTGATTCTTCAAGTTCGGTTTGACTTTGCTCTATGTCTGAAAACATCTGACGGATTAGCTTAAAGTTGTTGCCATTCTGATCTGTTGGAGCAATGTTGTAGCCAGTCTGTGTCAACTTTTTTGCATGCAGTATGTTTGATTTTATGATCATATTGCTTGACCAGAATTTCTCTTTGGCTGCGTCGAGCTCCGTTTTGTCAAGCAATGGTGCTAATTGCAACTTCTCAAAACTACTTACTTGGTTTGCGTGTTGGAACTTCATCTCGCCTAGGATGTTTTGAAGTGGCTTGTACTCTTCTGAAATCATTACTATTTCGTTGCTGACCTTGGACATCTGATATGTTCCAAACAGAATGGTTACGCCCAAAAGTAAGATTATGATTCCAAACATACCGCTTAGCTTAAAGCTAGTCTTACCAAACATAGTTATCACTTGGAGTCAAAATGTCTCCATCACAATTGAATTTGAATAAACGATTCTTTCTATGGGTGTCTGTCTGAATCGAACAGACTACTTATGCTTTGTTTTCTGTTAGGTATCTGTCAACGTCTATTGCTGCCATGCAGCCGTAGCCGGCAGCAGTAATTGCTTGCCTGTATCGGTGATCGTGGACATCGCCTGCTGCAAAGACGCCTTCTACGCTCGTCTTGGTATACTCCCTTAAGACAATGTAGCCTTGCGGATCAAGCTCGAGCTGTTTTTCAAAAATCTTTGTATTCGGGGTGTGTCCTATGGCAACAAATATTCCGCCCACACTTAATGTTGATTTTTCACCACTAACTATGTCGCGCAATGTGGCTTTTTGCACTTTTTGATCCCCGATGATGTCTATTACTTCACTATTCCAATGAAACACAATCTTTGAATTTGAAAATGCTCGCTCTTGCATGACTTTGCTCGCTCTGAGGGCGTCACGTCTATGAACCAAGTGAACCTTGCTTGCAAATTTAGTAAGAAACATTGCTTCTTCTATTGCCGAATCTCCTCCACCAACTACGATTAGTTCTTGGTTTCTAAAGAAAGGGCCATCGCAAGTAGCACAGTATGATACACCCTTGCCTCCAAATGTGGTTTCGCCTTGCAAACCGAGTTTTCTTGGAGACGCACCAGTTGCGACAATGACTGCCCTGCACTCGTATTCTTCTGATGCCGTAAGAATCTTGAACGGTTTATGTTTAAAGTCTACGTCAACTACCTCGTCATCAATTATTGTAGCCCCCATCCTCTCTGTCTGTTTTCGCATAGTTATCATGAGATCAGGGCCCATAATGCCGTTCTCAAAGCCTGGGTAGTTTTCAACCTCGGTTGTATTGACAAGTTGGCCGCCAGGTAAAATTCCAGATAAGATCAAAGTGTCGTGCCTTGCACGAGAACAGTAAATTCCTGCAGTGTATCCAGCTGGGCCGGCACCAATAATTATTACATCGTACCGAGTCTTTTTTTTCTCGGATTTTGGGAACTCTTTTTCAATTACTATTGTAGAGCCAGCATCAGTCATCATATTTGAGGCTAAATTTACTCAACAATTTAAGTTAACCACTTGTCAAGAATGCTCTTATGTCTTTGACAGAGTTTTCCATATTCAATCTGTGAGTAGAGAAGATCGTGTTGCCAGTGTGCATTGTGCAATCTGCAGTCTAGAAGCTCGCAAAATGGCTCACCACTCAAATAATAAAACAATGCTTGGAGGCAATAACCTTCCACGATTCTCCCAAGACGATGATCGTGGTACTCCAAGTAGGTACCTTGATATTTTTTCTTAATTGATTCTATGTTCAAACTTTGGCCATAGTTTGTCATTAAATCAAGATAGTACTGACGTGGCTTTGCAGGTGCCTCGATTATGCCGGTGGTGGAAATCACTGAAGGGTTTGATCCAATAAGGGCCCTCCCATGGTATCTATAATCTGTCAAATCAAAAGTGCAAGTGAGTTTGTTTGTAAATACAATGTGAAAGTTTTCTAAGCTTAGCTCATCTTTTGGTATCAAGGAATTGGTGATTCGCTGAAATTCAAAACCATCATACAGAACTATGTCTTGAGTCTTTTCGGTATTCGTTAATGACTCCATCTCGAATTTTATTTCTTCCTCGGTTGGAACATGTGTTTCAAATGGTTTGTGAAAATTAAAGACGCGAATTGATGCAAGCTCGCGCGCAACTGACAAATGAGCCTCAAAAAAGATGTTTTTTCTTTTTTCGACTTTAATCTTAAAAGTTCTTTCTAAGAATTGCGCTAATCTGTCTAGGTTTATCTCTGGAACTGATGGTTCGTCATAGAGAAATATCTTGGAGATCTTCACAAAGAATTAACTGCGATTTAGTTCTTTGAGCTTTGCGGCAGTCACCTCTGCTGCTCTTTTCCCTGAAAACAACATGGCGCCAAAGGTGGGACCCATTCTTGGCAAACCGTGAGTCTCAGTCACGGACATGCCAGCAATAACTAGTCCTGGATAGATTTCACCTGTGTATTCTACTACCTTGTCTTCGCTGTCTTCGACCCACATGGGATTCATTCCTTTCCAGTCTACCAGCTTTCTGTCCACTAGTCTTTTTACAGCGACTGAATCATGTCCAGATGCGTCTATTACCATCTTGGCCTCTAATGCGACAGGATCCACACAAGTAATGTTTCTTGGTAATGCTGCAACCGGCATCCAGTTGACGACGAGACCGGAAACTCGTCCGTACTTTAGTACCAAGTCGTCAAACTTGGTGAGATTAAGAAATTTGACACCGGCGTCGCATGTCGCTGCGATGAGCTTTGATACCGCATGGGGGCCTGCAGTGATGTACAGGCCTTCTGAAACTTTCTTGTACGGAACACCCAGCTCGTCCCATATTTTTTGCGCAGGCGCTCTGACCGTAACGGGGTTCATCATGTAACCGCCCAGCCAGTAGCCGCCACCAAGATAGTTATTCTGCTCGATAATCAAAGTCTTGTAACCCATAAGCGAAAGCTCTCTTCCAGCCGTTAGTCCAGCTGGGCCAGCGCCAATAATTATGACGTCTGATGTAATGCGTTCATTGAATACAGAGAAAAACTCGTCAGCTATTGCGCGCGTTATCTGAGCTTCTCTAACATCTGCAAAAATTTTTGTCTTTTCTTTTACTGAGGCACTCTGCATACATTTAGGCTTTGGTAGAACACATTAATAGTTTATCGTCAAAAGTGACTGCTTTGCACACCGAACTATCAATCAAATTAGCTAGGGTTAGGTAACACTAATGCGCAAAAATGAAGCGGAAAATTACTGCACTTGTTTTTGATATCGCAACGAAAATACCTTTTTTCAAAAATTTATATCCGAATTTAAGAGAAGCTATTTGAATTTGAGCGTTATAACAAAGCCTCCAAAAGAGAGCAGAATGCCTAAAGTAAATTGGGCACGCATCGAGGAGGCAGAAAATTTCGCAAAAACCGTCAAACTGTTCAGACAAGGCAAAATCGACGCCGATTCGTTTAGAAGATTCAGACTGCAACACGGTGCGTATGGAACTAGGATGACTGATGATTATGCGATGGTCAGAATCAAGATTCCGGCAGGGGAGATTTATCCACATCAGCTTGAAAAAATTGCACAGCTTAGTGAGGCCTTCTCAATTGGAAGCGCACACGTGTCAACCAGACAGAATATCCAACTTCATTGGGTGATACTCGAAGATGTCTCTGAAATAATTCGCGGACTTGCCGAAGTCGGCCTTACATCAAGGGAAGCATGCGGAAACACCGTGAGAAACGTAATGTGCAGTCCACTGTCTGGAGTATGCCAAGAAGAAGAATTTGACGCAACACAATATGCGGTCGCAACGGCCAAATTTCTGCTAAGAAACCCGATGAATCAAGCACTGCCGCGAAAGTTCAAGTTCAACTTTACTTGCTGTGAAAAACACGGAATGGTCAGAATGACGGATGTGGGATTAATTCCGCAAACGCGAACAATAAACGGAAATCTGCAACGTGGCTTTAAAGTATTTTTGGGAGGCGGACTTGGAAACAAATCTTTTGTAGGCCACCAGCTAGAAGACTTCACATCAGAAGAGGATCTTTTGTATACGTCCATTGCAGTACTTCGAATTTTTGACCGACTAGGAGACAGAAGGAACATGGCGCGCAACAGAATGAGGTATTTAGTTGATCAGATGGGGTGGGAATCATTTCAAAATCTCGTTTTAAAGGAACGTGCAATAGTAAGGGCAACGCAATCAGTTGTCATCAAACTGGATGTAGATGCTCCGCAAAAACCCGTTGCTCCGCTTAGAGTTACCGGCTTTGATACAAAATCTATACCGGATGGATTTTCCAGATGGAGAAAAAATAACACATTCAAGCAAAAACAGGAAGGATACTATTCCGTGTCGCTCACACTTGAGGCAGGAGACATCACTGCAAGCCAACTTAGGGCGTTGGCAGACATATGCAGGGATTTCTCAGAAGAAGGCTATGCGAGGACTGGATTTGCACAAGATGTGGTGATACGTTGGGTACACGAGTCCGATCTTCCAAAGCTTTATTCAAAATTGCTTGAAGTGGGTCTTGCAAACCCTGGTTCACTTACGATGGCGCATCCAGTTGGATGCTCTGGAACAACATCATGCAACTTGGCTCTTACGAACTCACATAGGCTAGCAAAAGAGATTCAAAGAAAATTCATCGAACTAAAACTTGACGAAGATGACGATCTAAGGGATTCTACAATCAAAATAAGCGGATGCCCAAACTCATGCGGCCAACATGAGATTGCCACAGTTGGATTTTACGGTGGCGGAGGAAGGAACGGCAAAGACATGTACCCCATCTATCAAATGTCGCTTGGCGGAAGGGCTGATGGAGAAACAATGCTTGGTGTAAACGTACTTAGAATCCCGGCAAAGAGGGTGATTCCTGCGATCTTGAAGCTAATTGAGACATTCAAAGCAGACAAAAAGCAAGGTGATACGCTAAAGTCTTGGATTCACAAAATAGTGACAGGACATAGTGATTCTCAAATCAAATCTATTGATGATGTTAAAAAAATTCTCTTGCCATTCACTGTGGCGCCGTCTATTACAGATGACAAGGATTTCTATGTGGATTACGGAAGCGACTCTCACTACCACACAAGGACTGGCAAGGGTGAATGTGCTGCTTGAGCAAAGAAAAAACAATCAGAATAACAGTGGACGCAGACACACTCCGGTCAGAGCTGAGGGACAATAGCGTACGCGTAATCGACGTGCGACGACAGGAAGACTACAAAAAAGATCACATCCCAAAGTCGGTCAATCTTCCACTTGCAGAATTATTAGCAGACGACAGCCCAGAAAAGGTGCTAAAAATTGTCCAATCACTTGGAATCGATGACGAAACACCAGTAGTGATATATGACGACACATTTGGAGCACTTGCATCTAGAGTCGCCTGGACCTTACAGTATCTTGGCCACGCTGACGTGTCATTACTTGATACTACGTATGGCCAGTGGAAATCTCTTGGTCTTGAAACTGACACCAAAGAAACAACGGTCAGCTCAAAAACACATTCTGTACACCTCAAGCCTGAGATTCTGGCAACTGTGGACTATCTTGAAAAGATAAAGGATTCAAAAAATGTAATTTTGATTGATAATCGAGAGCGACTCAACTATTTGGAGCAACACATACCTGGCGCAATCAACATACCATACAGGACACTTGCATCAGAAGACAAGATTCTGAGGCCAAAAGATGAGCTGAAGAGGCTGCTGAAAAATCGTGGCGTCAACGAGGATTCGGAAATAATCACGTACTGTGGCAGTGTTGGGACACTTTCAGGACTTGCTTACTATGCGCTAAAATCAGTCGATTATCCAAATGTCAAACTTTATGTCCGCTCCTTTAAGGAATGGAAAGGATTGAACAAGCCAATAGTGAAACAAGAAAATGCAAACTATTGGGATCTTTCAGCAGAATAGAATTATTTTCCTCTAAGTTTCTTTGTCACTGTAATTTCTAGGTTGTCAAAAAGATCTAGAATCTTCACTTTGTTTTCTTTGAGATAGTCGACTCCTTTGTCTTCCAGCCTTACCCTGTACAGCCTTATCTCTCTGTGGTCTTCCAGAAATTGTTCAATCATAATGCTGCCAAGCTTGTCTGCATCAATGAATGTGTCAAAACTTGAGATGATTTTTCCTACATCCTCTTGTTCTATTGCAAGCTTTGTGGTCTGTATAGCATCGCTGATTTCTTTGAGGCTTTTAATTGAACTTGGGAGTTTTTTAGTAGGTCCAATAAGGCTGCGTTTTTCCACACCAACTTTACTGGCAAGTTCTGGCTCTATGTCATAAGTGTCGATTTTGTTAAGTCCCTGTCTTTTTTCATTTCTTACGATAAGTCCTTTTTCAATTAATTTTTTGAGAGCATCTTCGACTTCAGCCTTGCTGATAAATGTGGTCCAAACTATTGCGCCGACTGTATGATATCCCTGTCTGACTGATTCAAGAACTACAACCTCTACTATTCGGCGGAATCCTTCTTCGATTCTCACATTCATAAAGTCCTTGTCCTTGACTGCGCGTTTTGCGTTTTTTACATCGATTTCGATTGAACGCTTTAATGCTTCAAGTGCTTGCGGAACCTCATTTAGTAAAGACAGGTAACAGGCTTTGTTATACCAAGCCATGCCAAAGGTCGGATCCGTTTCAATCGATTTTTCAACGCAATCTAGCGCCTTTGCATAATTTTTTTGTTGGTAATGGACAAGAGATTTTAGATTCCATGCTTCGGAATTTGCAACATCTATGTCGAGTACACGATCATAGGCCTGTAACGCCCCTGCATAATCGTCTAAGTGAAACTTGGAGTAACCAAGTTTCAAGAGCGCATCTACGTTCTGAGGATCTAGTCTTAACACCTGATCAAAAACCCTGACTGCGTCCTCGAGGCGTTCGTCTGCCATAAGGCGAATGCCTTTCTTTATTAGCTTGTTTTTTTGATAGTCTGCCTTGACCAGTGAAGTCTCCTTCTCGTCGAC
>JBKBQK010000026.1:0-8302 GCA_046292705.1 Candidatus Nitrosotenuis sp.
GCAGCGCACAGCTGCGGAATTAAAGAAATCACATGTTCTTTTGCAGACTGGATTAGAACTTATCATGACTTGAGGGTCTGGTCATTCCGCTTCAACCGCCAAGGCTACGCAAATCTTCTGGTATTGTCGGATATGGTAAATGAAGACATGGAGCTTTTGCGCGACACACAAGATGTAGCCGCAGCATACGGTGTAAACCAAGAATACGTATCTGCGCTTCTCAAGCTCAAAAGCCTTCATGATGATACAAAGGCGATAATTCAAAAAATAATGAATGTCGCCAAAAAAAAGTACCAGTTTTTGCTAGAGCAACTCACGCCTGCACATTTGGCAAGCTTGGCCGAACTCTCACCACAAAAACAAGTCGAAGTGGTAGACTGGATCTTCCATGACATCATGTACGGCCCAACCGATGAGTCACTCGTTTCAATTCCAAGCATCTATGAAATAATCAACGAGATCACACGAGTTTCCAACGAAAGGGCAAAAAAGACATACAAAAAATCACAAAAAACATCTGCAAAAGAAATACCTTTTGTCTGCAGATGTGGATCAAAATACGACATCGACACCAAATCACACGCAATCTACGAGTTCGTCGAAAGGGACAACGTGATCCTCAAAAAAGAAATCAAATCTTTTGATTCAACGTCAGTGTTTTCGTCTGCTAATCACACGAAAAGCCAACTTCACAAAATAATTGACAATTTTTACAACGAGTTTGAGATCAAAATACTTGTGGAAAAGCGAAATAATTATGAGAATTGGAAATGACGAAAAAACGGTCTATTCACTGCTTACCAGCTACCCTGGGTTGAGCAGAGACAATCTACAAATACTCTTCACATTTGTATCTAACAAAAAAAGAGACACAGACAAAATCATTCAATCGCTGCAACGAAAAGGACTAGTGGACAAATCAAATCATACACTCAAATCAAAACCAATCGAAGACGAAGATCTTCTAGTAGACATCAAAATTGATCATGAGATCCTAGACAACATTGACAATCTAAGCGAGTTTGCCAAACTCGGCAAGCCGGCAAAAATGATTTTGTATATTTTAAATCAAATCAAAAAATCATCACTCCAGTTTCTTGCAGATACACTAAAACAATCTACACACAACACCTATGCAGTACTCCAAAGACTTGAAGAAAAAAATCTAGTCTACAGCTACAACTCAAAGATCTATCATCTGAACACACGCGGGAGGCGTTTTAACCCAAAATACTATGTCATAACGGATCTTGGCAAAATCGTGGCCAAAATCAAGGCTAACAACATAGATTGGAAGCAAATTGACGCCTTACTGGAGAAGACAAAAGCGGAAATCGAGTCCATGCACAAAGCCTTCAATACTGCAAAAACATGACATCATGTTTTGGAAAAACTAGTTTGTGCTGTTTCTTAACTGAATAAGCTTGTTTGAGCTGGTTCGAATCACTACACTATCTACGTGTTTGAGTTTTTCTGCGTAGGTGGTAAAATTGAGAACTATCTCCGATGTCATGTCTACTGGAATCACGTTACCAAGATCAGCCTTTGTAAGGCTTCTTATCTTAAAACCGTCTGGAGTATCATCCATGTTTTTGGTACCATTTACAAAGACATCAGATACTGTGATATTTTTTAGACCGTAATTGTAAACAAAAAAGCTTACTTCACGGTTTTTCTTCAGGGTTGCAAAATGCTCAATTATCTCTGACAGCTGCTCTTCTGATGTCTCCATTACGTCCTTGACACTTTGCGTCTCACCAAGGATTCTTTGCTCAGACAGTGTCACGTATAGTCCAAGCCCTGATGTAACAACTGCGATTATCACCATGGCGCTGACGATCTCACTGACTGCTCGTCTGCTTTTCATCCCCTCACTTCCTTTACCTTGAGCGGCACGACAGTCTTGTATGAGGAGGATTCAGAATAAGACTCGATGCCAAAGCTGTATGTATTTGCGGCAGTAAGATTACCACATGCATTTCCTGAGAACTGCAAAAACAACTCTAAGGCTTGTGTCGGCTTTATTGTACTGCTCAAAGAAGAGTGGGTTGGAAACCACGCCTTACCATTATCCAAAGTAGCATTAATCTTTGTCAGAATAATGGGTTCTGTTCCAGAGTTGTAGATCTTTGCAACAAGAAAGCACGAACTTGAGTGCTTTTCCAGCCTCAGATCAGATACTCTGTGCTCTATTCCACTAAAAGCGGTATTGAGATACTGGCTTTGAGCGTTACTCAAAAACGCACCCCCAACTACAGCAATGCCTATGAGTATTATGACTGCCAAAATAGGGCTTACTGCACGTCGGCTCTTCATTTTTACAATTTAAGGTCGAAATTCTGCATATAAGCAAAAAGAATCATGACTTGGGTTGTTAAAGAAATTTCCAAACATCAAACTGAAAAAAGAAAATGGTAACGGAAAATCCAGCGCGTCGCAAAAAAATCAACCTACACAAAACATTCCTAGCACAAAAAAGCACGAGGTTATAAAAACACAAATTCGTACTAATACTAAACCAATTTTGGATGAAAATCCTAACTCCTTTCTAAGCAAAATAAAAAAATCATTCTCATCAAAGCCAAAAAACAAAAAATCAAAGCTCGTCTTTGAGCTGAAGAATCTCACAATCGAAAACTTGGAGTCATTTGAGATACTCCACAACTATGATGTTGGGCCATGCAAAGTATATGTTGCAAAAAGCAAAGAGGGTAAGGTATTCTACCTAATCGATGAGCCACCTATCGATGTTATAGGCAAGGCAATTTACACAAAACTAATGCATTTTTTGTACATCTCACTTTCTTCTGAATTCAAAGATAAAAAAGACGCACAAGATCTCATCAAAAAAAAGATCTTTGAGATAGCAAAGGAGCTTGGAATTTACAAGCACACGGCAAAGATCATCAACAGCCTGTTATATTATGTGATCAGAGATTCTTTTGGATACGGCATAATCGACGTGCCAATGAATGACCCAAACCTCGAAGATATTGTGGAAGAAAACTATGCCGAGCCGGTTGGTGTGGTGCACAAAAAATTTGGAGAATACGGCATACTTGATACTAACATAAAATTCCACTCCGCTGAGGCGGCAAACTCTTTTGTGCAAAAACTTGTGCAAAGAACCGGAAAAAGCCTTACTGCGGCAGTACCATACATTGACAGCATGACAAAAGAAGGACACAGAATAGCAGCAACTTTTAACAACGAGGTTTCATTGCCTGGGGCAAACTTTACCATCAGAAAGTTCAGCGACGAGCCATACACAATCACCAAACTGATTGAGATGGGCACATTGAGTCTGATGATGGCTGCCTATCTGTGGATACTTCTTGATTCAAAGGCATTCATCTTGGTAATTGGTTCAACTGCTGCAGGCAAGACCACTACGATTGGCGCCATAAGTTCGCTAATCAACCCGCAAATGAAGATAATCACAATCGAGGACACACCTGAGCTCAGACTAGGACACACACACTGGCAGAGACTGATCACAAGAAAGAGTACAAGTATGTTTGAAGATAGATACGAAATCACAATGGATGACCTTGTGAGGTTGTCTCTTAGGTCAAGGCCTGACTTTATCGTGGTAGGTGAAGTAAGAGGAAAGGAGATCTCTTCTTTAATTCAAGCAGTCTCCACAGGCCATGGCGGGCTGACAAGCTTTCATGCAACTGATGCAAGCTCGACTCTAGTCAGAATGGAAAGCCCACCAATGAACGTACATCTTAGCGGCCAGATGCTCATCTCTGTAATCCTGAAGCAAAACAGACTAGTAGATTCTGAAGGTAGAGTCTCAAGAAAGATAACTGAGATAACAGAAATAATTCCAGAGCAAAACAAGATCAAACTCAAGACTATAATGGGTTGGGATTCTGCCAAAGGAGAATTCTATCCGCCTGATCTGCAGGATCTAATAACAAACTCTGTCAGACTACAAGAGATTGCAATGATAAATGGCTGGAGCCAAGAAGAAATCATAAATCAGCTCGTGACTAGGATCTGTTTTCTCTCCGCTATGTTTCGAAATGGAATGAGGGATTTTGATACTGTCACAAAAGAGCTGGCAAAATTCTACTATGATCCTTTGCATCGATGTGTCTGTGTCCTAAATACAAAATCACTTGGAGAGTTTAATTACGCAAGAATCTCTGTAAAATAATTAATGTTGCAAAGGCAGCAGGCAGCACCATTAACAAGACTGGAAATTCCGGCACTTTGATTGAGAGGGCGTATCTTTCTATTACAAAGCCGTCTTTGTTTTTGCCTATTACGACTAGGTTTGTGCCGTCGGTTCTTAGATATTTGGCATCGTACCCTGACACTGTGCCTATATCGTATTTGGTAAAATTTTGTAGGTTTACCATGTGGATCACCGATTCAGAGTTTGTGTTGTTGACCAAAAACGCATATTCGTCAAAGACAAGATATGGACCATAGCTTGCTTCGCCGAGGGCAATTGAAACAGGTGAAGTATTTTGAAACTCCATCAAAGTGGAAGTTTTGGTATCGTGTGATTTGATTGCAGTAAATTCTGAAAATGCGCCGCCTTTTTGTCTAATCTCTATTTCGTTCCAGTAGAGTGTGCCTTTTTGCACTGTCAAGCCGTATGGGATCTTTAGGTTTTTTACCAGAACTTTTGGGCTGGCGCCATCAAGCGTTAAGATGTTGTTGTTCTGATCTGCAACTTCTTCAATCCAGTAAATTTTGCCTTTATTTGATGTTAAATCCATTATTATCTCGTTTGCGTCAACCAGCAGTTTCTTTGAGCCGTTCTTTCTTATCTCCCAGATGTTTCCACTAGATTCTGAAACATACAATGAATCATCTTCTATTGAGAGGTGTACTGATGACCTGAGATCCTTTGCAAGCATGGTGATGGTTCCATCGTTTTTTGAGATCTTGTAAAGATCTTGATAGTCGCATAATATCTGGCCTATACAGCTATCTGAGAGAGCAGCAAAGTAGAGATTCTCTTGGTCCTGATTTAATTCAGTAGGATAAATGAAAAGCTTCTCAGAAAGACTCCAAGACTGATTGCCATCATCAATTCTTATCCTTGTATTTGGTATCCAAGTTGTTGATTCTATCTTTTCATCTGTTTCAAAATAGTACAAATTAGTTCCATCTATAATGAGATCATTGATGATGCCAAGATGGTACCTCTGGCTTTCAAAAGCATCTGAAGGCAAAAAGACAAGTAAAAAAACCACAAAAGCTGCAAATAAGAATGCCTTCATAATTTATGATGAGATAATTTACTTAAAACCGATTTTTTGAAAAAAAAAGAATGGAATTAAATTCCAGTCACTTTGATTACTGTTTGGTATCTTGCAGTAGAGCCATTCTCTCCTTCTGCAATGATATTGACGACCATACCGTCACCGTTCTGGACGACCAGATTTCTCAAGCCAGGCACTGACTTTGTGAATGCATCTGCGTAAATCTGCACAGATTGACCTGGTTGAATTGGAGCCGTGATCTGTCTGTGTGTAGCCACTTTGCATTCTACATCGTCATTAGCCGCCTTTAGCTTACAAAAGACTTTACCACTAATAGGATCCAGCTGATTAAAGAGGGTGGTGCAATCAGTGAAGCTTGTTGAGGTTGCGCATGACTCGCCTACGGTTATGTTATTATTTGCAGCATCGGTGCCGTTTCCAGTTATGAGGTTATAGACCGAAGTACCTTTATTAACAACAGTTGTGCGTATGCTGGGATCTGCGGTGGAAATAACAAACTTTCTACCAGCAGAGATTCCTTCACCTTTGTCTGCAACACCGGCTGTGCCACCTGTTATGTCCAAGTGAGCAACCCACTGTGACCTCAGGGGGTTATCAAGATTCTTTGCTGCTTTAACACAGTTTGAGGCATCTGTGGCAGGTGAACCATTAGACTGGACACACCCCTGTATGTTTTCATGCAGTGCTTCGTACAAGAGTGGTTCACTCAGATCACTTTTTGCAACAGTCATCTCTACGGTCTTCCATGGAACACTGCCGCCATTCTTGAGGGTTGCTGTAAGATCTGCATGCGATGTTCCTTTGACTGCTTGCGCATTCTCAAGTGTTATGATGTTTTGAGAACTCGCAGTGTTGGAGCCCTGCGCCATTAGTGAATATGCGAGGCCACCACCCACTACGGTGATTCCTAAGAGGAGCACTGTAGCAAGGATTGGACTGACTGCGCGTCGATTTCCAAACATTTTATTTGTATTTTGTGGAGTCATTTTCCGTTCTTGATACACTTATGCAAATTTTTGCTTATAACGAAATTCAAGACTCTACATTTTGAATGAAGAAAAGATCTGACACCCTACAGAAGGTAGTATCCAAGATCACGTTTCACAATACTTGGAAGGCAATAATTGAGGACATCAACAGTGATGTACTTCTTGCAGGAAAGCCACTTGACACACTCAAGCTGTTAAATAATATCAGAAAATACATGCTTGTTTGCGCAGCAACAATCTTCCCATTTAGCATTTACGCCTTTATGTACATCTCACCAATCTTCATTGCAACAAATCTGATCTGGATTATCATATTTGCATATCCAAAAATCCAACAGTCCCAGATAAGCCAAACAAGAAAAAAGAAAGTCGAAGAAGAGCTTCCATCTTTTGTCATCTTTGCCTCTGTATTGCAGAGCGTAGGGATTGGACTCTATGACAGCTTTCAGCTCTTCAGGGAGACAAAACTCTTTACAGCAATGAACAACGAAGCACAACTCCTCAAGAGAAACGTGGAATACTTTGGCCTCTCTCAAATGGAAGCACTCGAAGAGCTTGGAAGAAACCACAAAAGTGATCTTTTAAAAAACCTCCTTTTGGGATACACCAGCATCTGGCGCAGTGGTGGTGATTTAGCACTATATCTGGAGAACAGAGCAGATGAATTCTTTACACACCTCAGACAACGTTACCAGATCTACACAAACAATGTCTCTACCGTAGTCGAGGCGCTAGTAACCCTTCTGATAATTTTGCCAATAATGATAATGGTGGTCTCATTTGTTCTTCCTGGAAGCTCACTTGAACAAGTAACTCTGTTTGCAACTATCGGCATCCCCCTTCTTACCATTATAATGGGCGTGATAATCTCATCCATACAACCTGCAAACTTCAACTCTGTCGGCCTTGATCAAAAGACTCTAGCTCTCCTGTTTGGTGCTGGCATAGTTAGCGGCCTTGCAAGCTATATACTTTTCAAAGAAATCTGGATTGCACTGGCAGCTGGATTCCTAATCCCCTCAGCAATCAGTGCAATAATTTCAGGACGATACGTAAGAGAGGTCGCAAGACTTGAACATGACTTACCCGAATTCCTAAGGGACATCACAGAGTACAAAAAAATCGGCTATGATATTCTCTTGGCAATAATTCATCTATCAAAAGACAACATCTACCATTCTGCCTTTGCCAAAAAGTTAGCTGAGGTAGGCCTCCTCGTTGACACAGGCATCTCGCCCACCTCGAGTGTCAAAACAACAGAGTTTCGCTCCTACTTTACCAAGATCTCATTTTACTTGCTTGGGTACATTGCAGAATTTGGTGGCGGAACACCCAAAACCCTTGAAACCATTACAAAGTTCATCACAAACGCAAAAAACGTAGTCAAGGAGGGCAAGTCGACGATTTCTGCCCTTGGACTCATAATCTTTGCATCCCCAGTCATAATGGTCTTCACAGCAGGCATGATCCAAAACATAGTGGGCTCAATGGACTCAGGCGCAATGGACTACATAAAAACATCCACTCAAAGCAACCCAGGCCTAAGCTCCAACTTTGTCAAACTCGTAACGATCACACCAGAATTCACCTCCATGATAAAAACAATGATACTGACAAGCAGCATTCTTGGCGCCTTTATAATCACAAAGGCAATCGACTTTACGTTCTACAACACGTGGCGAGTCGTTGCAATAGGTGCAATAGCTATAATGTCAATACTATATCTTGACTCATTTACATCCACTTCACTGAACCTCGATTCACTGATCGGAGATTTCTCATTTAAGTAAAAGGGAAATGATATCTGAGTTGACAAACAAACTAATCCTCACAATCATTGTTGCATCTTTGTTTGCACAAATTAGTGCATATGGTGAACCACTGAAAGCCACCATCTGGATACCAGAAAAGCTCCTACTAAATCAGCAATACTATGGTATCATCGTAGTTGATCAAGAACTGGAATCCGATGTCACATTCGATGTAATAACTGACAACGACGAAGTAACTCAAATCCTAACAGAAAATGTGGTAATTCCAAAAACCAAACATCACGGAATAATCACT
>JBKBQK010000026.1:8312-13383 GCA_046292705.1 Candidatus Nitrosotenuis sp.
AAAGGAACCGGTGACGCGCAGATCTATGGCATATACAAGGACACACTGCTAAAACAAGACCTCGAAGTAGTAGAATCTGCCGCAACACCTACCAAACTGGATTTAATCACGCCGTCATCGATAGTTGATGTTCTTTCTGGAAACAACGCGATACATACTGGTTACGTATTTTTACTAAACGATTTTGACAATCCAGTAGTCGCAAAAGAGCCAGTAACAGTAGCGCTCACAAGCAACGGCGACATCATACTTGCAAAAAACTCAGTCACAATCAATGCAGGCAATCACTATGCCAAGTTCAGCTTTGAAACAAAAGGCGAGGGCTCTCTGTCTGCTAGTGCTGCAAATCTAGAACCAGATGACGCAGATATCTCAGTCTCGGATCCAAGCAAAATTGAGTTGCACATAGAGGCAGCACCATCCCCAATACCGACGAGCTCAAGCGCTGAGATATACTACTGGCTTGAAAGAGATGGCAAGCCCTACATCCCAACACATGATGTCAAAATAACTATAACTATAGACAAGAGCACTAACCTCTCATTTGACGCAGTAATCAAAGGCGCAATAGTCCTCTCAAGTTCTACTACGGACAGACAAGCCACAGACTCTGATGCCAAAAAAGTAATCACCCGTTCCGATGCGCAGCTGCAGCGTGACTCTACAAAAGAGTTCACCCTCCAAAAAGGCTCATACTATGGAAAAGCCACAGTTTATTCCAGCTTCGATGAGACTGACAACATCAACATAAACGGACTTGCAGAAAGCATCAATCCGCCAAAGGACGAAGAGAACATCCAAGCCACAGATACACTCATCATAGATACAAAAAAGACAAACTCTAAAAGAGTGACAGAAACAGAGGTATTCGCTCTACCAAACCCAGCATATGACAAAGTAGAGATCATCATATCCAGTCGATCTGATGAAGGGCCAGTGCTTGAACAAGACGATGAAAGCTTTACCGTTTTTGTCGACAATAAACTCTCTTTGGAATTACAAAGCGGCACAATCAAAGCAGATGAAAATTACGGCATTTTGACTGCTACAGTAAAAGACATTGGCAATTCCAAGATATTTGGACAAAGAAACGAGGCAGAAGGTAAGGAAATAGAAATTGAGGTGAAAACAAAATACGTAAGAGACCCAGAAATCGAGATAGTCACGCTACCTGTGATCTTTGGGGTAAACCAAGACTTGTTTCTCATCAGCTCATCACAGGATAAAATAATAACAAACCCAGACATGACAGACGGAAATCTGATCAGCATAACGTCGAGGCCTGCCTTTGAGTACGACGTAATAAACGACAATACCTCGGTAGTCACAGTAAGGGGTAAGGTGACTAACCTTCTTGAAGAAGACCCAGTCGTCCACGTAGCGTCAAACGCATTCACTGCCACAGAGACACTAGATGTTTACAACCCAAACCGAAACAAGATCGACTCTATGCATCCGCCTAAAGTCTATGCAGGTGAACCATTCCCAATAGTGAACCACATCACAGACCTTGACGGTAATCCAATGCGTATGGCAGAACTAAAGGCCTCATCGGGTGTAGAGATGGGCAGAATCAGGGATCTTGTCTACTTTAACGAATCAGGAACACATGGAATAATATTTTACGACAAAAACACCGTACCGGTAGAATCTATCATTAGTGTAGCTGGTTCTGCACCCCAGCCACAAATACAGCAAATAGAACAAGCTGTCCAACAAGAATCAGTCTTTACGTATACCATAAACGTCATAGATGGCCAAGGCTCAGGCACATACCCAGAAGGATCAAACGTGACTATAAGTGCGCCCGCCGTAATCGATGACATGTACATAATCAAAAAGAAACTCGTGGGCTGGGAAAACCTGCCATACAAGGAAGCCACTGTGACTTTTGAGGCTGACTTTGATGTGGAAACAAGGCCGATCTATCAACAAGACTTTACCATGCTGCTGATGGTAGGCGGAGGAGCTGCCGGAATAGGTGCAGTAATAACAATCAACAAAAAGAAAAAGAAGAACAAAAAAGACGATGATGTCTCAGAAGAAGACAAAATAATCGACGAGTTGCTAGAAAAATAAACTATGGAAGACACATTGCCGTAGTACATCTATTGTGAGCCAAGACGTCAATTACCAAGCTTGATACAAAATACAAACCAAAACTAAGAACCACATACATCGTATAATGTGTTGCACTATGCAGAGCTTTGTATGTTCTTGTGTGTACGAGATTGATATGCACGAATCATTTTCAGCAAACTTTTTGAAATTATAATGTGTGTTCATTCCATACGTACAACGCAGTAAACTAAAACGAGTCTTCAAGTCATTGGTTTTTTCCAAATATGCCAATAGCAACCTCACACATTTGAGCAAACGCCAATGACTTGAATAATTAGGCAGCAACTATTCTTCTATTAAGATTAGCCAAAGTTACAACACGTTGTTCTAAAATAATAGAACAAGCAAGCACTTTTAGTCACTCAATATCTTTTGAAGAATATGGCCTGCAGGGGAATATGTGAGCGAGTAAGATTTGACAAGCGTCGATATGCATATGGCGTCAAGAGGTGCACGTATTGCGACGTATACATACAGTACCAGGACAGCTTCTGCCCTTGCTGCGGGCGAAAACTACGCTCAAAAAGAAAGTCAAAGTACCGCCAGAGAATCCATCTTGCTGCCCACAAGGCAACGCTTGAGCAGCTCGTAGGCAGAATACCTATTCTGAGTCAACAGATCTAGAAAACTCGAGATGTCCTAAATGGTTAGAAGTTTTGAAGAGTGGTGGAACAGTCTTCCAATGGAGCTGCGCCTCAAGGCAAGAATGGGCGACGAAGACAAAAAACCACTGTTAAACCAGATCAACTACATCTGGGTGACCAACCTGATGAACAAAAGACTTGACCTAAACCCAACATCAATTGAGCTGCTTGAATGGATCCGAACAGGACAAATTGATGAAATCAGAAAAGAAGAATCTAAAAAAATTAGAAATGGTAACTACAGCTCAGCCTGAAAGCAATGACAAAATCGGCATTGCGTCCCACTGGTAAATGTAGGAATCAACAACCTTGTTTGATACCTGATTGTACTTTGCAAAGAAATCACTGGCCTCATCATCTGTTGCCTCAAATATGGTCATAGACGTCTTGTTGTCATCAAATGCTCCAGACCACATCATCTTTCCCTGTGAATGCCATTCGTCAACTAGATTGCCAAGTCCTGCTACTGCTACCTCGGCGTCCTGAGTGTTCATATCTGATTTTAGAACACTGACTAGAACCCATGGCTTTTTCTGAATTAATTGTTGTGACATTGCACAATATCGACACCAGTTCTACATTAAGTCGGTGATCATTTTGTCGTCGTATTCTATTGACTTGAAATGAGGATCTTCTATTTTCAGAAAACAGAATCATAAAATCTGGACTATTTTTTTAATCGCCATCCGAGAAGATACTGTGCAGATCTACCAACCATATCATGAATTGCAGGTGGGAATCACCGGCTGATGAGATTTGCAAGGCTGTCTTCATTTGGAGGCCGGTGTTTCCTGATGTGCTCAAAAGATCCCGTACTTGCTTGACTCCATCTCTTCTTTTATGGCAAACTTGACTTTGAGCTTTTTTGGCTCCATTTTCTGAGTCAGCCAAGTGAGGAACTTTTTTTCCATTCCCTTGCCCTTTAGCTTCTGAAAATCGGGGCCCATCTGCTCTGAGAGCTTTTGCACAAGGTCCTGTCGCACAGAAACCACAAAAAAATGCCACCCAAAGGCAAACTCCGAATCCGTGACCACAAAGCCGTCGGTCTCATGAACCATCTCTTCTAGGTCTGCAAGAGTGCTTGTTATTTCCTTGCTTGACTTGTCGTAGTCGGTTGCAGATACGTTAATGTTTATTCTGGCGCTCACTATGCATCATTAGCAAGAATCAAAATAAAAGGTTCACTGCTTGATGAGGTGGCTCACCTCTATGTTGAAAAAATTCTGTAGGATCTCAATGTAGGCCTTGACTGGGGCCGGTATTTCTTTTGTGCAAGATAGGCCCAAATTCCTTGCGTTTATCCAGATCATTACAGCCTGCAGTATGGTAAGGAACCTGTCGTTTCCTGCCTCAGGGGAGCCTACTGCCATGGTATACCGCTCCGCATATTCCCAAGCAGTCGTAAAGTCGATGCACTCTGTTTCAAAAATGGATGCAAGCTGCTCTTTGAGATCTTTTGCTGGCTTGAATGGGACCTCAAACAAAAGATAGGGGAAGCTGACCTCTTGTGGCAGCACCCCTGGCAGGGGGTCAAATATCGTAATTATTTTGCAGCCACGCTTCAGCCTTTGAAACCGCTCGAACATTTTTTCTATTATTTCTATATCTGAAAACCAAAACAAAATAACGCTTGCATCACTTAGGTCTGCTTCCACTACATCTTGACACCTAAGCTCTGCTTTGAGGCCTTTTTCTTTGAGAAGATTTTTTGCTTCTTCGATTTTGCGCTTATCTTTGTCTACTCCGACTGCTTTTTTTGCACTAAATTCTGTTATTGCTATAGCCAGGCTGTTGCCTGAGCCGCACCCAAGATGATAAAAGACATCATCTTTTCCAAATCTTGCAAATCTGAGAATGTCGCGAATCGAATCATCTTGCAGCTGGATCTCTTCACCAGACATGATGGAGGGGGGCAAAGACTGCAAGTACTCTTCTATTTTCACAAAACAAATCATCTGATGAGAAATTTATTCTCTTATATTTTCAAGTGATGATACGGCCTGCCATAACGTGACTCTGACATACGAGGGCATGTTTGGATCCTGTGTGATGTCGTCAAGCTGGCTTATTGCGTTAGCTGCCCTGACTGCCAGCGGTTCTTTGCTGCCCTTGAGGCTCCCAATCAAATCAGTGATTGTTTTTTTGATGTTTTTTGGGGTCGTGGGATTTGACGCAATCTGAGTCAGCGTCTGCAACGCCATCTCAAACGCCTTTTGATTCTGAGCCTTTTTGTCTGTCATGTTCTTTACCTAACCAACCTCAACAAAAACATTGTCTGCTTCTATGATCGTATTGTATGATTTTAT
>JBKBQK010000027.1:0-13350 GCA_046292705.1 Candidatus Nitrosotenuis sp.
GGTCCAGTAGATGCCGCACTAAATGCAATCCAAAAGATAACAGGCGAAATAGCAAAGGTGCGCGTCAAAGAGTACAAACTAGACTCTATTTCAGGTGGCTCAGACGCATTATGTGAAGTAACAATCAAGGTGGAGGATGCATATGGAAACATCTCATCTGCCAAATCAATTGGCGAAGACATTGTCACTACCAGTGTGCATGCAGTAATCGAAGGCATAAACAGAATCATGCTAAAAAAGACGTTGAAGCAAAAAAAGATTGGAAACTAGACTTCCAGATAAAACATGTACAAGATCTCATTAATTACTGGCGACGGTATTGGGCCTGAACTATCGGAATCAGTAATCTCTGTGTTAGATGCAATTCATGACAGGCTCGGAATTAAGTTTGACATTGAAAAATTGCTTGCTGGAGACATCGCACTAAATAAATTCGGCAAAGCACTACCTGACCAGACACTGGACGCAATCAAAAGATCCGATGTGTGCATGAAGGCACCAGTTGGCGAGTCAGCTGTTGATGTAATTGTTGTGTTGCGAAGGATGTTTGACTTGTATGCCAACATAAGGCCTGCCAAGTCGTATCCTGGGATGAGCGCCCTAAAGGAGGGAATCGACATGGTGATAGTACGCGAAAATACCGAAGACCTCTACACCGGACAGGAATTCGATGTTCAAGGAGCCGCAGTAGCATTTAGAATAATTTCGGAAAAAGCATCAGAGAAAATCGCAAAGTATGCATTTGAGACTGCAAGGCAAAGAAACGACAAAAAACGTGTTACGTGTGTTCACAAATCAAATGTGATGAGAAAGACTGACGGCTTGTTTTCTAGAGTGTGTGCCCAAGTTGCCAAATCCTACCATGACATATCATTTGATCAAATGTATGTGGATGCATGCGCAATGAATCTGATTAGGCGCCCTGAAAGCTTTGACGTCATAGTTACTACAAATCTATTTGGTGACATACTCTCTGATGAGTCATCCGAAGTAGTAGGCGGACTTGGAATGGCGCCGGCAGCAAACATTGGCGACAATTTTGCATTATTTGAACCGGTACATGGCGCCGCATTTGATATTGCAGGAAAAGGAATAGCAAATCCGTCTTCATTTATCTTGTCTGCAAAGATGATGCTAGAGTGGCTTGGCAAAAAACACAGCGACACAAAATGCTTCGATGTTGCAAAAAAACTCGAGGCCGCAGTGTACGGTGTAGTAAAAAAAGGAATCAAGACGCAAGACATAGGTGGGACAAAAACCACATCGGAATTCACAAAAGAGGTAGTCTCACTTCTCTGATCTAGATGTCTGAGGAAGGCGGATGCCTAGACCAAAAAAACAACATCAGTCCAAGCGGTATCATGCATACAATTGCTGCTATTACAAAGACTACATAGTATGCTTGATGTAGTCCTGGGATGAGGGGACCTGGAAACACTGCGTAAAACCATACAAAAGCGACAAAACCCAAAACTATCTTGTTTTTTTTGAGGATTGCCTTTAGGCCTAGCTTTTTCTTGTTGATGTAGCAACGCTTGCAACGTGTCCTGTCATCTGTCATGCATGAGGTGCACACTTGTTTTTGACAAAAATAACACTTTCTGTCGCTAAATTTGGAATTGCAAAAATCACAGGTGCCCATCTGGGTATTTTTCGTATTTTTTGGATTTATCTTTAGTGTTTTGATTATGTGTTTGCATCTTTGCTGGATATTCGATCTGTTAGCTTCCAACCATATTTTATGACATATGGTGAGATGAATGTGGTAATGATGGTCATTACTCCCACCATTGGTAAAACAAACGAACTTGTTACTCCGACATCGGAGCCTCCCTTGGCCGCAACCAAGGCCAGCTCTCCTCCGGAAGACGAAAGCCCCACACCCGTTCTAAGTGCAGTCACTTTGCCAAATTTTTGAATTCTTGTCGCTGCCCACACAGTAACAAACTTGGAAACAAACGACACAACCACCAAAATTATCGCAGATATTAGGAACAATGGAATCTGTTTTATGTCCATGAGTGCACCCACCGAAATAAAAAACAACGCTGCAAACATGTCTCGTATCGGCGTAGCTATGACCTTTGTCGCAATTCTCATTTTTGAGCCAGCGACGAGGACGCCAGCAAAAAATGCACCGGTTGCGACGGAAATGTCAAGCTTGAATGCAATAAATGCAAGGCCAAATGCGACTCCCAGCGTTGCTATGATTAACAATTCATTGTGATTTGTTTTTCCAACTATGTCGACACATTTTGGGATGATCTTGGAGCCAATCACAATCACACCTACTATGAATGCAATTACCATTCCTATTGAAATTGCAATGTCATTTACAGAAAGTCCTCCGGTGGCAGCCACTGATTGTAGAACTGCAAGCAGCGATACTATGATGATATCTTCAATTACCGCAATTCCGATGATCAAATACGTAGCTTCATCTTTTACCAGTTCCAATTCCTCAAGAACCCTCATGATGATGACTGTGCTTGTTACAGAAATCGCCAGTGCGATGAACAAGCTATCGAAAAATGCAAAGCCTAAAGCTTGTGTTACGGCATAACCTGCCACGAACGTACCTGATGCTTCAGCGATTGCTATCACAGACGCCTTCTTGCCAATGTTTCTGAGTTTTTCGATTGGGAACTCCATTCCAATCACAAACAATAGCAAGATTATTCCAATTTCGGCAAAGACATGTAGGATGTCTACATGCACAATGAGGCTAAATGGCGGCGTGTATGGACCTATGATCATTCCGGCAATGATGTAGGCCATGATCATTGGTTGTTTTAGCTTGTATGATATCAAAGCCATTACTGAAGCAATGATCATAATCACTGCAAAATCTTGGATGATAAGCTCTGATTCTGAAGGCGTAGAATAGATTTTGTTCAAAATCGGCTTTGTGATTTGCTCTGCTATCTGCGTCTCCACAAACACAATTCGAACTCATTGCAGATAAATCATACCAAATCAGAATTTTCAATATTGCAACTTGAAATTTATCAGTATTCAGCAAGAAGACCACGGATTTGTCCGGTAGTATTCATGGACTGAGCCTTTCAGGATCACGTGGATACAAAACAACTTCGCGGACATTGTCTATTCCGACTATGACAGTCAAGAGTCTCTCAAGACCCATTCCCCAACCTGAATGTGGTGGCATTCCCCACTCAAACGACCTTAAATGATCCTCAAAGTTTGCAGGGTCAAGTCCCTGCTCGGAGAGCCGAGATTTGAGCTTTGCCGGATCATGCAACCTTCTTCCGCCCGATGAGAGTTCCAAATATCCATACTGCAGGTCAAACGATCTTGAGATTTTGGGATCTTCGTCTTTTTCATGTATGTAAAACGGCTTGAGGCTCATAGGCCAGTCCATCAAAAAGAAAAAACCATTGTGGTTTTGTCCCAGTATCTTAAGGTGTGAGTCAAGCAAGTCGTCGCCCATTGCGAGCTTTACTCCTGCCTTTGAAAGCTCTTCTAATGCTTGCGTGTATGTTATTCTGTCAAACGGCTTCTTTGGGATCTCTAGCTTTCTTTCAAGTACTGCAAGCTCACTTGTGCAGTTTTGTGTAACGTCACTAAACACAGAAACAACCAGTTCCTCTAAGACATCCATTACGTCTGTATAGTCCATAAACGCAGCTTCAATATCCACACTCGTAAACTCTGTGAGGTGGCGTCCAGTGTGGGATTTTTCGGCGCGGTAAAAAGAGGCAATCTCAAAGACTCGTTCAAGGCCTATTGTAAGCTGTTCTTTGTAGAGTTGTGGCGACTGTGCCAAATACGCCTTTTTCCCAAAATACTCCAAAGAAAACAGGTTTGCACCTCCTTCGCTTGCACTACCGATGATTTTTGGTGTAGTTATTTCGATGAATCTTTTTTGCGTCAATGTCTTTCTCAAAGATGCCAAAACATGGTGTCTGATCTTAAAGATTGCGGCGACTCGCTGATTTCTCAAATCGAGTGCTCTTGCATTGAGTCTGTTGTCTATGTTGCTTTCTAATCTGCCTATTGGGTCTATCGGCAAGGGGTGAACGGCCTTTGCCAATATGTCTATGCTGTCTGCTTTGATCTCATACTTGAAATCGCGAGCCTTTGTTTCTTGAATAGTTCCTTTTACCATGACCACTGTCTGTCTTGTAAGGTCTGCTGGGATGGCCTTTTCGTCTTTGACTATGACTTGGGCAAGTCCTGTTACGTCTCGGACTGTAAGAAACGTCAACTTTCCAAGCTTCCTGAGATCTTCAACCCACCCGCCAATGACGACTGATTGGCGTTGCATCTGCATTGAGATTTCATCTATATTGTGTGTTCTTCTGAACTTCATTTTCCTTTGCCTTCCTCAAACTCTATTATGATGTCAAGCTGACGCAGCTCTTTTACAATGTTTGCCACCTTGTCGATGTCTATTGGGAACTTGGAGGTCCATTTGCCAGATACGACCACCTTTGTTCTCTGAATGCCGCCTGGAACCCATACTACATTTATTGACAAAATCTTGGTTGGGAAAAACAAATCCTCTATGAATTTTCTGTCGTTTGCCTCTGATTCGACAAGCCATATTTTGCCTGAAAACTCGCCTTGTAGCGTCCTGTAGAGTGTCCTGCTTTGGCGGATTGTCTGGATGTCTGATTTTGCCAAATAAAGCACATAGTTTCCTGCCACCTGCCTGCATGCAAAAAGCGAGAACTTGTCAATGTCTGGATTTGCCTTTGCCAGTTTGGCTATTTTTATTGCAGCCTCTACATCTGCATCTGAGAGCTGACCAGTCTCTAGTTTTTCTTCACACTTTGGGCACAAGACGGCATTTTTTGCATCAAAATTACAAATTGGAACTTGCAATCAAGTCGAATTCAAAATAAAAGAAAGTTAAATGTATCTCTTTTAGAGTGGTAGGAGGATCTGATCGTATGGTTCACTTTCTGACAGTAGAGGGTCTAAACACGCAATACTACACAAATGCAGGACCAGTCAATGCGGTCCAAGACGTCAGCTTTTCAATAGAAAAAGGCGAATCTGTAGGAATTGCTGGAGAGAGCGCTTGCGGAAAAAGCACACTTGGACTTTCACTTATGCGAACCATAGTGGGTGGCAAGATAACTTCAGGAAAGATAGTGCTTAATGGGACCTCATTGCTAGATCTTTCAGAAGACGAATTTGACAGGTCGTACCGCTGGAAGAAAATCTCGATGGTATTCCAAGGTGCTATGAACTCACTGGATCCGGTTTACACAATATATCAGCAATTCTCAGATATCCTCAAACAGCATGGTCACAGGGGCGATGACACAGAGTTAATCCTGTCTGCGCTACAGTCAGTCCATCTGTCCAAAGATGTTCTAAAAAAATATCCGCACGAGCTAAGTGGCGGTATGAAACAGCGAATTGTGATCGCCATGGCACTGTTACTTCGCCCAAATCTTGTGATTGCAGATGAACCGACTACCGCCTTGGACGTTCTTGTACAATCTCAAATCCTAAACCTGTTCAAAAATCTAAAAAAACAAGGAATCACATTCATGCTGATCTCACATGATCTTGCTACCATATCTGAGCTCTGTGAAAAAATAGGAATCATGTATGGGGGCAAATTAGTAGAGTTTGGCAGCTCAAAGGAGATCCTTGATAATCCAAAACACCCATACACTCAAGCCTTGATCCAATCTGTACCAAAGTTACATGGCACTGAAAAACCAAAATACATACCAGGAAGTCCACCAAGTCTCCTAAATCCCAGGCCAGAGTGCAGATTCATCGACAGATGCCCAATGGCAATGGAAAAATGCAAAAAAGACCCGCCGTCAATAAAGACAGATTCTGGCCATGTGCTGTGCTGGCTTTACGTGCGCGAGCGGGAAAGCCCGAACCCTTTAGGGTCGGGAGATGTCAGGAGTAACTCCTAACAATAGGCAAGCAAGAATCTATGATGCGAAGGATTTCAGAACGAACAACCTTTTTGTCGATTGAGACCCACACCCGGTTTCTTTTTATGGTAAATGAGATGGTCTGCACTTTCTTTCTTTCTTCCCAGACAAACTCGATTCTGCCAAGCCTTCGGTCAAATTCGCTTTCCATCTTTTTCTTTATCGCAATATGCGAGAACTGGCTTTTAGTGCTTTTTTCATCCAAAAGAGGGCGCAGCCCAACACGTCTTTGATACGCAAGAAGTCTGCCATCTCCTCCAATTATTCCGACAAATCTAATGTATGGGCTTATTGCTGTAATCCTTGCACAAATGTCGTACAGTTCTTTCTTCATCATTTGAGTTTCCCTTCCAAACATCGTATTTTAATATTCACGGTAAGACGCAAGACAATTTAATAATCCAGATCAGGGTTCACTTTCTGTGGACTTTGCAGCAATATTTCCATTTGCTGATGAGATAGGTTACCTTGGTCTTGCACTGATCAGCTTTTTTGGCTCACTCATACCATTTGTTCCATTACCGTCGTTCATCCTGCTTGCCACAATGTCTGCTGGTGACAAATTCAACATACACTACCTGGCATTAATTGCAGCAATAACATCGACTGTAGCAAAACAGATAATATTTCTAATAAGTTATGGAGGTCGCAAAATAATAACAGAAAAAACAAGGGTTCGTATGAAGCCTTTTGAAAAACTGGTAAAAAGATACGGTGCGGCTGCAGCATTTGTAGCAGCTGCGACTCCGATTCCAGATGACCTAATTTATGTGCCACTTGGACTTGCAAAATATAATCCAGTCAGATTCTTCATATCTACATTTTTGGGCAAGTTGGTTCTGTGCTACGTGATTGTTTTGCTGTCTCATTTTTTTGGCGAGACATACGTCGCCCCCCTCTTAGAAGAGGTAAAGGATCCAACAGCAGTTTACATCGGATTCGGAGTATTCGTTGCAATCATGATAGTGGCAATAGTGCTGCTTTTAAGGCTAAATTGGGAGAAAATCCTAGGACGTGTAGCACCTTGGACACTGCAAAAAGACGATGATCAAAACTAGATCTCAGCTTTAAAGTTCCACAGCCTGTCTGTGGCTTCCCTTATTCCAACGCGCGGGCCGTACGTTATCTTTCCAACTTTGATGCCGTTTGTAATATATAGAGAATTCGAATTAATCAGATCTTCGCCATACTGTTTTTTTGTTATCTGCAATGCCATCGTCAGCTTGGCGGGTCCGTTTGTAAGATTTGAAATGTCATCGATCCCTCTGTTTTTTATCATGATGTCTATGCCTTCTTGTGGTTTGAGTGCGCGAATTAAAACCGCACCAGCTTTGTAGTTTTTGCTTTTTGCTACAACATTCATGCAGTAATGCATGCCGTAAGTGAAGTACACATATGCACAACCTACGTCGCCAAACATGGCCTTGTTTCTGTCAGTCATATCACTGAACGCATGACTTGCTGGGTCGTCTTTGTGCCTGTATGCCTCTGTTTCAGTTATTATTCCAGAAACGACATGTCTGCCAATCTTGCGAATCAGTATTTTTCCTAACAACTGGCGGGCAACCTTGACTGTATCTTGCGCGTAAAACTCTCTGCTTAGTCTTGAATCAAAAGTCATTACGTCTCTACTAACTTTTTGAGTATCTGTATGTCTTGTTCCATGAGTGAGTATAGTTGCTGGTTGTATATCGTGGCAGCCGGATGAAAGGTAAGAAAATACAATCTGTCATTTTTTTTGATGGTCTTTCCGTGATTCTTTGTGATGTCTACTTGTCCTAAAATTGAATTACTTGCGGTATTTCCTAAAATGCAAATTATTTTGGGATTTACAGTCTTGATTTCGGCTTCAAGGTATTTGCTGCAGGCGTCGCGTTCTTCCTGTGTGGGCACACGATTGTCTGGTGGCCTGCATTTTACGACGTTTGTGATGTAGACAGATTTGCGCAAAATACCGTTTTTTTCCAGCATAGCGTCAAGTTTTTTTCCAGCAGAGCCGACAAACGGTTCGCCCCTCAAATCTTCGGTTCGCCCCGGCGCTTCACCAATAAACATTATTTCTGCGTTAGAGTTACCAACACCTGGAACTGCATTTGTTCTAGTCTTGCATAATTGGCAATCTGTGCAGGCAGTTACATGTTTCCTGATCTCTTGCAAATCGCTCATTTTATGTACTCTTTATTGTGGCAACTCCACGTATGGATGGACCTCCATTTCCCATCCTCATTATCTGCATAGGATCCCCTTTGCCACAGTTTGTGATTGGTCTTATCGTAAAATCATTTCCACAGGCATCAATTGAGTTGAAAAATTCTGGGGCTGTGCCAACTATGATGACGTCACGCAATAACTCTCCAACTTCACCATTTTCTATTTTGTTTGCATACTGACAAGATATGCTCCAATTGTATCTTCGCATGTCTATTGATGGCACCTTCATGTTTGAAACAAGATAGCCGTGTTTTACGTCTTTTATAATTTCACATGGATCCCAATCTCCGCCCTCTATGCACGTACATGCCATCCTAATTAGCGGCATAAATGAATACGAAGTTGCCCTCATGCTGGAGTTTGGTTCTGCGTCAAAAATGCTTGCAGTTTCCCTACTGTGCATATGGTTTACCAGAATGCCGTCCTTTACGAGCTGCTTTCTTTGTGATTTTGTTCCCTCATCGTCGTATTCGTACCAGCCAAGGCTTCCCTGTACGGTGGGATCATCTATTACATTGAGTGCATTTGAGCCAATCTTTTGCCCAAGCTTACCAGCCCACCATGCGCCACCGGCCCATGCCATCTCCTTTCCAAGAACTCTATCTGCTTCAGATGGGTGTCCTAAAATCTCATGGGTCAATAATGCGACAAAGTCTGGATTCATGACTAGTGTTGCCTTTTCCTCTCTTGCTGGCTTTGCATCAAGAAGCTTTACTGCCTTGTCCGATATCTCCTTTGAGACTGCAAAGACGTCTGTATCATCAAGTATCTTTTCTATGCCTCCCCTACCTCCTTCAGTTGTGTTTATTGATTGAGTCAGACCTCCACGGTGTGCTGTCGCAATAAGATCCATTGTGACATCGGAGTAAGATTGGTGAATTTTTGTTCCCTCGCTACTTGCAAAATATTTTGAGTTGTTGACACTCGATGCACTGATTGTGCTTTTTGAGATCTCACCATTGCTTTTTATTATCTTGTCGCACTCTAGTGAGATTTTGTTCAACTCGTCTATGTAAACTTGTTTTTTTACTTTATATGTGATCTTTTTTTGATTTATTGAGACATCTGCCAGCTTTATCTTGGTTTTCTTTGTTGACGCATAATGTTTTGCGGCCTTTATTGCTTCAATTATTCCTTGGTTGATCTTGGTGTGATCTGATGTAGAGAAAAACCCCCACGCCCCCTCGCAGAGAACCCTGATGCCAATCCCAGACTCGTATTTATTTACCGTATGCTCGATTTGGCCGTTTTCTACCACCACACCGTATCTTTCAATAACTTCAGACCTTGCATCGCAGTAGGTACAGCCTAGTTCTTGCGCAAGCCTGACTGCTTTTTCAGTGACGTTGTGCAACACACTAGACATTGAAAATCGCATTATTAGTTTTAATGTCTAGTGGAGTTTTTCCAGCTAATTACTTGCCAAGTCCTGAAATCACAGGCATCGTGTAGTAAAACTCGTCTTCGAAGGTGTCGTCATTTTTCCCCTTTCTTCTCAATGCTGCAAAATACTCCGTACATGTTGCATAAAATTCTACATTCTTTGTATCTGACATGTTTGACTGTCTTGGAGTTTTAGTTATTTATGCCGATGTGAGCAAATTTCACATTTTTTGTGTGATTTGCTTTAGCTTGATGAGGCAGGATCAGTTTTTGGCAACGAGAAAGTTATGGTGGTTCCAACGTCAGGCGCGCTTTTGAGGCTAATCTTCCCACCATGAGCTTCTATGATTCCCTTGCATATTGAAAGTCCCAAACCACTCCCACCTTTCTCTCTTGTGAGTGAGGCATCGACCTGATAGAACTTTGTAAAGATTTTGGATTGCTTTTCGTATGGAATTCCAACACCGTTGTCAGTCACATGAATTCGAACCTCACGTGGGTCTTCTTCTGAGGTGATTGTGATCTTGCCAGTGTTGGGCTTTACGACCTTTAAGCTGTTTTTAATTAGATTGGTCAAGACTTGGTTGATTCGTTCTGCGTCATGTGGGACGCGCAGCCCTTTTTCCACTTTGTTTTCTACAGTGACATTGTTTTCGTCTATTTGTGGAAGTAGCGTCTCAATTGATTTTACCACCGTATCGTGTATGTCTACGGCAAGTTTCTTCATTTTTAGCTGACCAAGCTCGAGTTTTTGCGCATCAAGCAAATCTGATATGAGCTGAAGCAAAGAAGCGGCACTAGACTTTATTATTCCAATTCTTTCACGCTGTTTATCAGTGA
This sequence comes from Candidatus Nitrosotenuis sp., assembly GCA_046292705.1. Classification (GTDB taxonomy): domain Archaea; phylum Thermoproteota; class Nitrososphaeria; order Nitrososphaerales; family Nitrosopumilaceae; genus Nitrosotenuis. Next base: position 10,365 of record JBKBQK010000027.1, read on the forward strand.
GGTTACCAAGATGACCGCTGAGCAAAATGTCTGCATATCCTTGAATCGGAACAAGTGGAGTTTTTAACTCATGTGTAATCATTGCCAAAAATTCATCTTTTGCAATGTCGGTTTTTTTTGCCTCTTCTTCTTTGATCATGATGGTTTCAGTCATGGTGTTAAACGATGATGCAAGCTCTCCTATTTCGTCCTGTGCAGAATATTCTATCTTTTCACCGTAGATGCCTTCCTTGACGCGAGATAACGCCTTTGTAATTTTCTCTAGCGGCATCAGTGATTTTCTTATGACAAAAAGCACAATTACAAAAATCGCAATATCTGCGCTTATGATCGCTTGAGTTATAAGCTGGCTTTCATTGCGTCTTTCCAGCCTATTTTCATTCCATGTGTCCAAAAGTGAATCAATCGAATCAATCAACGACTGTCTTTCCACATTGAGGTTGGAAAAAGACGTGGTAAACTCGTCTGAGTAAAGGGATTTTGTCTCAAGCGTCTTTACTCTTAACTCTACGGCTTCCCACAACAAATCAAGTTCGTCTAGTGCACGCGAGTTTTCACGTGGGATGGGAGCGAGTGTTTCGCTTCTTATGTTTAGCCCTGCCAAATCCATGTCGTCAATTGGTACTCCTAGCAACTTTCTAAGGCCGGCGTCAAAAGTAAGACGAGCTTTTCTTAGGCTTTCCTTTGTGATGTCGGTGTCCTGGCCTATAGAAATCAAAAGTGCGTTTTGGCCGACGCTTTTTGCGGTTTCGTGGAGTTCGGCCGCAATCTCTTTGTGTCTGTTGTAGTTCCTATCAAGCACTTCTAGCTCTCTTACCAACGAGTCGGTGGCAAGAGTCATCTCTGTATTTTTTTCTAAGACGTAATTTAATGCGGTAACCACCTCATTATCGTAAATCGATGAGACTTGGATTTGAGTCGCTTCTGTCTTGTATGCACTCCAAAATTTCTTTACGGCATCATATTCAGAAACTAGCTCATCTGGTATCGGGGTGATCATCTGGCCCCTGACGGTGCCTCCACTCTTTAATGTCTCAAGAATGGCGTCGAACTCTCTGATCTCTTTTTCTAAGACACTACGATCGCTTTCACTGCCACTCGCAATAGAAGTCGCAAGACTCGCAATGGTTTCCACCTTTGCCTTTAGGTCGCCTGCACGCAAAATAGAGTACGACTCACCAACAGTCATTACCTGCGTGTTATACAACACAAAGAGGTTAAAGACGGCAACTGATATCAGAACTCCAATGAGCAAATACGTCTTGCTAATAATTTTCAATTTTAGTTACACTGTGCCTAATAGAGTATAAAAAGCTCGATCAAAATAATGTTAGTAATTGTCAGAGGAATTCTTACGTGTAGCCAAACAAGAGGTAACTGACGACATTTTAGCAATTGGAAACCTCCTGAATGAGTGCTTTGATGATAATTCTACACACAGACAAGCATCAGAGATCGAAAAACACATCCACAAAATTAAGGGCTTGGCACCGATGATGAACCAAGAACGAATCGGCCGCATCGCTGAAATGCTTGACAAATTGCTCAAAGTAGTAATATCTGGAAAAACGGTACCCGGACTCTACCAGACCGCAAAAAAATCATGCGAGTTTATGCGCTCAGAAATCAATGGAGTGGAGACTGACTTTGAGCAAATCAAGGCAGAAATTGAAAAAAATCATGCAAGCTTTCTTTGATGATAGAAATTTTGATAAGATATGTGGTTTTGATGTTGGTATGGCTCGAGTCATGATTGCAGACGATTCTGATGCCATCAGGCTGGTCTTACAAGACATCCTTTCAATTGGAAATCACAAAGTCGTAGCAGAAGCTGTAAACGGCGAAGAGGCAGTCACCAAATTTTCTGAATCTGCTCCAGACGTGTTACTCTTGGACTTGGCAATGCCAAAAAAAGATGGACTGACGGTTCTAAAAGAAATAATGTCAAAACACCCTTATGCCAAAGTGATCCTAATTACCGCAAGCGACAACCAGAATGTAATAAATGAATGTCTCAAAATAGGTGCCTCATCCTTTATATCAAAACCATTCGACTTTGATCATGTATTAAAGACGATTAGTGAAGCTGTGGCCAAATAATTACTTCATCCATGTGTATCCAGAACTTGTCAAGAGTCTTGCATGCTCCAGGATGAACCTGTTATTACACTTCAAACACAGATAGTTTGTCAGAATTTCACCAAAAATCTCGCCACAGTCATTGCACAAATAATAGTTTTCCTGCACCCTATAGTCGACACCAAATACCTTTATGCTCTTATGGCATTTTGGGCACTTGTCGTCAAGATATGATGAAGCCGACGAGACGTTGCCACACTTGTAATGCTCAATTATCTTATCCTGTTTGAAGTTCGTGCCTCTGCATTTTGGGCAATGGAATGTCTGCGTGACGCGCACAGAACTACATCTTGGACAGCCTACTTCCTTTATGTCGTTTATCTGTGTGATTTTCTTGTCCGACATGAGGCGCTTAATGTAAGGCAATATCTCAGATTCTGTCTTGTTCAGGTACTCTGAAATCCTCAAAAGGCTAATTTGCGTTGAACCAGATACAAGTTTTTCAACACTTTCATTTGTGTCTTCGTCTGCAAGATACGATTCTTCAAGCTTTAGTGTCTCGATTATCTCTTTGAGGTTTTCTAGCCTAATTGGCTTTCCCAAATATTGGTAAGCGCCTTGGGCAATTACATTTTTTATAGTGTCCTCGGTTTTGTCCCGAGCCGTTTCAATAATCACCTTTACGTCTGGCCGTATGCTCAACATTTGGGTCATGATCGAATATGCAGTCATGTCAGGCAGATTATAGTCCAAAAAAACCAAGGGCAATTTGCCAGATGCTGTGAGGGCATTGAATACCTCAATTCCGGTCTTGCCATTTTGGCAGTAGTGTATTTTTTTGAGACCTAGTTTACCGAGAAACTCTTTTAAAATAATACCGACAGCCGGACTGTCTTCTATTACCAGC
>JBKBQK010000028.1:0-13297 GCA_046292705.1 Candidatus Nitrosotenuis sp.
GCCCAGTCAGGTTTATGTCTAACACCTCATTCCATTCGGACTCTGTGATCTCATGGAGTGGTTTTATCTTTGGAAATATACCCGCGTTGTTTACCAAGATGTCAAGACTGCCAAATTTTTGGACAGTCTTTTCAACTACAGATTGAACATCATCATATCTTCTAATGTCGGCCGGTACTGCAAAGACCCCAAGATCTTTTGCAGCATTTTCCAACTTGGTTTTGTCCCTTGCAGTAATTGCAACCAAAGCTCCTTCTTTTGCAAAAAGCGCAGCTATTGCTTTTCCGATCCCACGGCTTGCGCCTGTCACTAAAGCTACTTTGTTTTCAAGTTTCACGGATTGTTTTTGGCTGTATTCATATATTGGTTTTGAAAAATCACTCATAGGATTTTTAATTATATTAGCTCTTTATTGTAAAAATCCACACTAAATCTTAAATAAGATAAATTCCTATAAAAAACAATGCGAAAGGACATAAATCCTATCGACTGAGGACGCGTGGCCCAGTAGAATAGTTAGTTGGTCCATGAACGCATTGGCGTTATGGGTATGAGAGGTGTTCTCTCAACGTTCTACGCTTGGGGCCACGCCCACCTATTATTCAACGAGATAAACAGAGACGGGGCCGAGTGTATTTCCGTGTGGGTCGATGACTATCTGGAGTTCCTGATCTTCGGGGATCTCGATTGTGTTTTGGCCAAGGTATTCCCAGGTATAGTATGTCGAAATGCCCGTTTCATGGGGCGTTCCCCGCAACTTAAAATCCTCAGCAAATGAAAAAGTCGGCCCCTTTAATGCTATGGACAAAATCTGTGGGCTGTCGCCGTTTGGAACAAACCTGAACTGGTATGTGCCTTTTTTGATCGCAAACGTGTCTGCAAAAAATCCATCTTGGTAAAGCTTAGGCTCGGCAAGTCTTACGTGGTAAACTTCTTGTCGCTGGTTTTTTTCCGATGGTGCAGAAACTAGAACTGCAAGTGTACCTATGGTTATGACAACTGCAAGCAGTGTTGCCAGCTTTCTATTCATTATACCAAATTAAGAATTTTTCAAACAAAAAAGGGTTTAGAGTTTTAGTGCTTCTTTGAGACCTTTGTACCTATTTCGAATTGTGACTTCAGTTACGCCAGCTGCTTGGGCGATGTCTTTTTGTGTCTTGTTTTCACCAAGCATCACACAGGCCAAATACAAGGCTGCAGCAGCAAGTCCCATTGGGTCTTTTCCTGCAGAAACCTCGATTCTGCTTGCCTCCTTTAGAAACTCGAGTGCTTTTCTCTTTGTCTTTTCGCTTAGGTCAGCGATGCTTGCAATTCTTGCAACTCCTTTGATGGGATCGACTACTGGCATTTTCAGATCCAGTTCTCTGAGAAGCAATCTGTAACATCTTGCAACGTCCTTTCGTTTGATGTTGATTCCGTTTGCAACGTCGGTAAGAGTTCTCGGGGTTTCGGTGTTTCTGCATGCTGCATACAAGGCCGCAGCTACCAATCCTGGAATCGAACGTCCTCTGACAAGACCTTTGTCAAGTGCCTTTCTGTAGATGTACGCCGTCTTTTCTATTACTGCGTCGGAAAGTGCAAGCTTGTCTTTAAGCCTGTCAAGCTCGCTAAACGCCTGCCTAAAGTTCCTGTCTACCGGCTCATGAACTTGGCTCCGAGAGTCCCAAGTCCTCAGTCGCTCAATAGTACTCTTCATTGAGGAAGTCAATGGCTTGCCTGATGCATCCTTATCAGCCTGACCGATTATGGTCGCAAGTCCCATGTCGTGCATTGCCAACGACGTAGGCGTTCCGGTTCTAGTCCTGTTTTCGCCTTCTTCTTTTGAAAATGAACGCCACTCTGGGCCTTCCTCTTCTACTCTTTCGGTTGCAACAAACCCACATGTATTACAAAACATCTCTCCTGTACTTCCATCTGTCAACATTGATCCTTTTGCGCAACGTGGACAGCGGTCGGTGCTTCGTTGAGTTTGTGTCATAAGGTGAAATCCATCTTATGCTTCTCTATATAAACATTTATCAAAATTTATCTATTATAACGTAATTTTTGAGCCCGAGTCGGTTTTTGCTGATTTGGTGCAGACCTCGATGATAAACTGGAGCTCTGGATTTTGGATTTTGATTCCAACAATAATTTCTGATTTTCTGATAATTCTTTTTCCAAACAAAATTTCAATTCACATATCACAAAATCAAATCTAAAATTTTTTCAAATATTTTTTAGAATTTTTTCATCAAGAAATGTTTACACAAAATACGAGCGGAAAAGCCTAGCCCTTTCTGGTTAGTAGTCAAAAAAGATACAGTAAAATTTTGTCTTACCAGTTCTTCAGATTCAATAAACGATAGCCTTATATAGTATAGGTTTGAGGGACAACTATAAAAATGGAAAAGTGTCCATTGTGCGGTGAGCAAGTCACGTCCACACATGGCGTGCATGTTCATATCAAAAAAATCCACCCCCAAAGCATCCTAGCGCAATAAACTAGTGCGATTTTGTTTTTTATTTTCTATTCCTCGGCTAGCGTATTCCATCTTTTGGTGAAATCTATTTCACACCTTTTAATTTCAATAAACTTCAGAAGACCAGCCATGACAAACTTCCAAAAGTCATGGTCCAGACCGCCAACACCGAGCATATCTGAGAAGATCAACGATGTAGTTAAACCAAAGGGCGCGCTAAAACCAAGAATTGAGCATGCTGTAAGGAACCTTCACAACCAGATCTCAAAACTTGATGGAATGCTTAACAAACTAAAGCAAAGAGACGAAAAGCTCTTCCAGAGAATAGTTGCGGCAACCCAGAAACACGACATTCACTCAAGCAAGGTTCTAGCAAACGAACTAGCTGAAGTCCGAAAGGTCTCAAAGATGCTAGGCAACGCAAGAACCGCACTGGAGCAAATAGAACTAAGACTTACCACATTCCACGACCTAGGAGACACAGTAGTAACGATTGCACCAACAATCGGACTGATGCGAAGCCTGAAATCCTCACTTGGTAAGTTCATGCCGGAGGCAGACAGAGAACTAGGTATGATGACGGAGATGCTAAACGGCCTCATGATGGAGTCGTTCCAAGGCGAGTCCGCGGTTGGCATGGATCAGTCACTCAACGAGGAGTCAGAAAAGATCCTAGAAGAAGCAGCAGCCGTTGCAGAAACGAGTGTGGGAGACAAATTCCCGTCAATGCCAGTCAGCACAAAATCTGCATCCTCGACAAGATACCTCTAAAGTATCTCCCCATTTTCTTATTATCTAATACAATTCCGCTAGGAATACTACACCTTTTGCCTTGACTCTTTGATGCTCTTTACCCTGTTTTCTTCGCCTTCGACTATGCTGTCTATGTTGGCAAGCTTGTTGCGCAGGCTGCTTATAAGGGCGCCAACCTCGTCGGCCTCTTTTTCTACCTGAGCCCTTTTGCTGGAGAGCTCCCGAATTCCACGGTTTTCCTCTTCGATGTACTCGCTTACTTTGGCCAGCTTTTCTTTTAGGTTCTTGATGTCTACGGATTCGTCTTCGATCTCCTTTTCAAGCCTGGTTCGCTTGTCCTTGAGATTCTTTATCATGAGACCTACATAGTCTATTGCTTCTTCGAGCTTGGCACGCTTGTCCATAAGTTCACCAATACCAATCTCAGATGTGGTCTTGGGCTGTTCCGCTATGTGTTCCACTGTGGGTTGGGGTCTTTCCTCCTCCATGATGCCTGCATTGGATTCTGGTTCACTCTTCTTCTTGAATTTTTCAAACATGTTCGGATTGAGACCTATACTGATTGATACCTAATAAAGTTAGGGCAGATCCTTGCGACCTTGGGTTGTGGTCGGACGTTTGTTTTTGTTCCCCGCACCAGATCTTGATGATTTTTTGCCGTTTCAAAGACCTGAAATACCTGTTCCGCTATGTGTTCCGCTTTGAGGTTTCAAAATGTCCCTAATGAATCCTGCCCATTATACTATAGGCATGTCAAAACAACAATACCGCTCAGAAATGGGCATAATGGGAGATATCTTGAACGTGACAATGGAAGGAGGAAGACAAGGAACTATCGTCTCTGCAATCTCAAGACGAGCAAACCTTTCGCACTATGCCGTAATAGAAAAGTGCGAAAAACTCTCAAACGCAGGCTTGGTCCAATCCGTCAGAACCGACAAGAACCGACTCTACACGATAACCGAAAAAGGCATCGAGTTTGTCCAAGAATTCCGCAAGTTCCAATCCATCCTAGATTCACTAAATTTAAGGTATTAACCATGAAAAACCAAGCGGCAGTACTCTGTAACCTACAGGACACTCCAGACGTAGAAGGAATGCTTTTTGTAAGGATTACAGATATCCTCAATAGAATGCTTAAAGCACCACTCATAGCGATAGGAATACTCCTAGCAGTAGTACTGCCTGCTCAACATTCTTTAGCTCAGTCGCGTACTCTGGACTTTACAATATATCCTGATGGCACAACCCACATCTCGCAAGAAACTCTGGCCGATCCGCAAGAGCCGGAGATAACAATTCAGCTTTTCGGAACTGCTATTGACAACTTTGTAGCTCAAGACGAAAACGGAATACTGTTGTCGTATGATATTGGCAAAGGGGAGGCCATCATCCAGACATTTGGTGCCAGTGTGGTTTCTGTTGATTATGATAGTTATGATCTAGTTTCAAAGAGAGGCAAGATATGGACTTTCGAAATCAACTCGCCCTTTTCTTACTCACTTGTCATGCCAGAGGACACTGTAATCATAGGGATGACCAACTTTCCAGAATTGGTAGAGACAATAGACAACAGACAAAGGCTACTTCTTCCAAAAGGAGAAAACATGGTGGATTACTTTTTTGGAGTATCTGGTCCTGCACAATCTGCCTCAAACGCAATAGACAGATCCAGGATCTTCATTGAACAGCTAAACAACCAAGGAATCGAAACCCCCAAGGCTCAAACAAAACTAGATGAAGCAGTCTTGTTCTTTGAGAGCAAAAAATATGACGATGCAGAAAGATCTGCACTAGAAGCGCAAAGAATTGCAGCAGAAGAACAATCATCCAAAAACTCTACATCACCATCAAACACCATCTTCCAATCGCTTGGCAACAACGTCGTAACTATAGCTACATCCATTGCTGCAATAGGAGGCGCAATTACCACCATTACCTTGATTGCAAAGAGGACCAAGAGTGCAGTAAAAAAGACAATCGAGCCGTTCCTTGACAAAGAAGACAGGCCGGAAGGGGACGTTGGACTTGACGAGGTTGAAACGCCCCAGATGCGAGAAGACGACAAGCAACTTGTTGCCTTTCTGGAGCAAAATGGAGGTCAAGCCTTTGAGCGTGACCTGCGGAAAAAATTCCTCCTACCACGTACTACTATGTGGAGGGCAGTCAAACGTCTAGAAAGGCAAGGTATTATTGAGATAGAAAAAAAAGAATTCCAAAACTTGGTAAAACTGAAGAAAAAACCGGAGGAAAGGCAATGAAAACTGTTCTTACGTTTGTATTGATGGCACTTGTGTTCAGCATGGCAGTGGGCACACCTGTAGCGTTTGCCGATGCCAAGCTAGATTCACTTATCAACCTTGCAACCCAAGCAAGATCCCAAGTCAAGCTGCAACTTGACAGAACTCAGAATGTATCAGATGAGACAAGGAATCTCTACGAGCAAGGAAGTCAGGAAACCGAGTTGTTGATAGCAGCGGCACAACAAGGAAACGTCGAAGAATCAAAACAGCACTTTTTGGCTGCAATGAAGATCTTCAGACAGATCACACAAACGTTCTCAGACTCGGTACAAACCATGGCATCCCTCAAATCGACCCCCGCACAAGCTCCACCGGTGCCAGAATTTGACTATAGAAACGCACTACACAGGATTGAAAATACGGTCAACATGCTAAAATCAAGTGCTGCAAAGAACAACCTACCTGTTGATTTTACACGAATTGACGGCCTACTCCAGACTGCCAAGACAAGCATGGAAAACGGGGACGTGGCAACGCTGGAGAAAATCTACGGCGAGCTAAAAACTGCAATATCGGAAACACAAAAAACAATAAGAGAGCTAATCACGCAACGCTCAAACGACAGAGCCAAGCTGTTTGTAAACAGCTACATAGCTAAGATCGACTCAATACTTGCACAAGCAAAGGAGCTGAATCTATCTGACGAAGATGTCGCCAAACTCACTAAGGTAAAAGAAGAGCTTGCCTCCACTAGCGATCCAAACCAGATAATCATCAAAATAAAGCGATATTCCATTACCATAAGTACAGAGCCTGCAAATCTTCAGGAAAAACAGACACGTGCGGCCCAGCAAAGAGCTCCACCTGAAGAGACACGTCAAGAAGAGCCTCCAAGGGCCGCCGGTACGGAAGGAGAAGTCGGTCAAAAAGAAGACGCAAGAAACCAAAGAATGGCAGACGAGATAACACAATTGGAAAATAGAATGGCACAAATCCAGCCACACGTAGATGAGTCAATCAAACCCAAGTTCACAAGGGCCGAATCGCTTTTGTCAAAGCTCAAAAATCAAGAGTTCACAAATGTCTCTGATTACAACAAAACCGTAAAGATGGTGGACATGTTGCTTGACCAAATGGAGCGATATGTCAAGTCTTTGCAGGACAACAACTCATCACGTGATACAGGCGAACAACAAAATCAGGACACCGACTCTGAGCCAAAACGTCCACAAAAAAAGGACAAATAAAATCACAAAACTTCATATAGATTTTCTAAATCAGCAAAACTAAATGGCTTCTAAGCAGATCAGTGTAGGTGTCGGCATTCCAATGATTGTAGTCGGTGCACTAATGGCTTTTCTCTTGGCTCCAACAAATACCGAGTTCTTTGAGACGATAGAATTTGTGGGGGGGCTGATTGGGATCTTGGGTGTAATATTTTTCTTATCAGTACTCTTGTACGATTATACCAACTCAAGGAAGATTGTCTGCTTGAAAGTAAGACTCTTTGAGATATTCACATCAATTGAGGGAGAAGGAATTCTCTATGGCACAAAAACACTTTTTGTGCGGCTTGCGGGGTGTCCCTTCAAGTGCTTTTATTGCGACACAAAGGAGGCACTTCCTCTTGAGTCGGGTACAGAGTATGAAATCGGCAAGGCCTGCGAATTGATACAGAGCCATCTAAAGGACAAAACCTACAAGGTAAATTTTACAGGCGGAGATCCGCTGGTTCAGGCAGAAGCCGTTGCCGAGCTTGCAAAGTTTGTACAGTCAAAACGCATTCCAACATATCTGGAATCGTCATGCTTTGATGCAAAGAAATTCAAGCAGGTGTTGCCATACACCGATTTTATCAAAATAGAGTTAAAGACGCCCGACTCGGAATTCGTTGACGCAAAACATTATTCTACGCTTTTGGAAAATGCACTACATTGCCTCAAGGCAGCAATCGAGTCAAAAAAATCAACCTACATCAAAATAGTGGTGAGCTCAAAAACGCAAGCAAACGATTTTGAGGATCTGGTTAAAAGGATCTTCAAAATAGCTGATCCTAAAGATCTTAAGGGTTTTATAATACAGCCCACCTACGGAATATCAGAACCAAATTTGGAAAAACTTTTGAGTTTTTATGATATCGCGTACCAGTTTTACAGTGAGGTGCGTGTGGTACCACAACTCCACAAACTGATGGGAGCACCATGATGAACAAAGAAAGAGTAAAGAAATTAGTACGTGAGTTAATCATCGAATTAGGCGAAGACCCAACAAGAGAAGGACTGCGCGACACGCCGGATAGAATTGCGGACATGTATGAAGAGATCTTTTCTGGGTACGATTCTGACTCGGAACTATCGATCCAATTTTCAGAAGACTCTGACGCAGTCATTGTAAAGGACATTAACTTTTACTCCATGTGTGAGCACCACATGCTCCCATTCTTTGGCAAAATAAGTATAGCATACCTTCCAAATGGCAGAGTATTTGGAGTATCAAAGCTCGTCAGGCTTGTGGAAAAGTATGCCAAACGCCTACAAATTCAAGAAAGACTAACAAAAGACATCGCAGACGAGCTGTACTCGCAAGGAGTTAAAGGGGTAATCGTGATATCTGAAGCAGAGCATTTCTGCATGAAGATGCGGGGGGTCAAAAACGACGCGACGATGACCTCTGCCGCATATCGCGGAGTATACGAAAGAAAGGAAAACCGCGAAGACATTATTGCGATGATCCGTAACACTAGTTCATCAATTCTCTGAAAAAATTAAATAGTGACACAGGCGGCTAGCTTTTCATGGGAGTTCACAACAACGTCCACATCCCAAAAGAATCGTGGCCGCACTTTACATGGCTTGCAATTGAATTCTTTATTGTGATGGCAATAGCAGCCCTTAGCTCAAGGGAGATAGTCAACGTTATTGCAAAAGACATGGATCCTGCGATGCAGAACTGGGTTTTCTTTGGCGTAATTGGCGCAATCTACCTTGCTTGGTACATCGGTATAAGGTGGATGATCCTCAAAAAGAAGATCCTTGAGAGCCGCTGGTAATCTAGCTTAGATAGTTTGTCTTGTCTTTGATTTTTGCTTTCGCAAACGCGATCTTGCGGTTGTTGCACGACTCGCACATTCCGCAATGATGTCTTGAGTTAGAGTAACAGCTCCACGTCTTGAATATCTTGTCTCCAAATTTTGCATAGCCGGCCTTGAGAAGTGTGCTTTTTGAAATTCCGGCAGAATACGGCGTCCAAACTTTTATCTTGCATCTCAGGCCGCGTCGTATTCCGTCTATTTCGCCCTCATTTAACGCAGACTCGATTTTTCTTGAAAAAGTGGGCCTGCAGTCGGGATATTTTTGATCGTCCGTATGCGCACCATAAGCAACAAGTGAGGCCTTGAACGAAAATGCCCAAGCAGTTGCTATGCTCAAAAAGACCGCGTTTCTAATTGGAACCACTATGGAATAGTCGAATTTCGATGGAAGATCCTTTTTTGTATCTGTGAGTACGTTTGTCTTGCTGTAAAGCGATTTCATAAAATCAATTGAAATTATTTTGTGTTCTTTTAGTTTCAGTATCTTGCCCACAAATCTTGCGGCCTCAAGTTCACGTGTGGCCCTTTGACCATATGAAAAGGTGATCCCGTAAAGGTCGTACTTTGAGTTGAGGTATGCACCAAGACACAACGAATCCAATCCTCCGCTGAGGATTACTACGGCTTTTTTCAATTTTTGATCTTTGTCCCGTCAGCTGGTTTGCAAATGATTGCGGTGCTCTCAGTTTTTGCGGACGCAAAACCTGATTTCATTGCGTCTGCTATTTTTTTCAATTTTGATTTCTTTGTGGCAAACGCAATTACAGATGGCCCAGCCCCGCTGATGGTGACACCTAGCGCTCCTGCTCTAAGGGCATTATTTTTTACCACAGAAAATCCTGGTATGAGGTGCTCTCTTGCGGGCTCGACAATTACGTCTTTAATGGATCTTCCAATTAACACACTATCTTTTTTTGTAAAACCCGCAACAATTGCAGCGGCATTTGAGAGATTCGTCACTGCATCGACAAGTTTTACCTGCTTTGGCACGACAGTCCTTGAAATTGCAGTCTTTTTTGGCGGGACTGCTAATTTTGGAACTGCAACGCAGAGTCTGAGGTCTGAAGGAGGCGAGATCCTAATTACATCCAAGGGATTTGTCCTAACTATTACAAACCCTCCCAGAACAGAAGCAGATACGTTATCATAATGGATGGTGCCTGCGCTTGCCCTCTCTCCGATTGCAGCGCATTCTACGAGTGTATTTGCATCAAGGTTTAGCTTGTACAGTTTGTCAAAGGCAACTGCGGTTGCAGCAGCAGAGGCCGCACTGCTTCCCATACCAAAACCTGCAGGAACTCCTTTTTTGATCCTAATTTGCAGACCGCCCTTTACTTTGAATTTCTTTTTCATGTACTGTGCCACAAGGCCTGCGGTGTTTTTGTTTGGAGATGTTGGGATTTGATCCGAAGTAATTATGGTAATTCCACTGTCTTTCTTTGTCAGCGTGACCTCATCAAAGAAAGCATCAAGTGCAAGTCCGAATACATCAAAACCCGGACCTAGATTTGCAGTAGAGGAAGGCGCCCTGGCAGTAACTGACATCAATCCTCTATCTCTTCTCCTAGGTTAAGAATTCTGCTCAATGCGGCTTCCAGATTTGTCAGTCCCTCACCGCTTGCATTAGAAAGTGGAATGAGGCCTTGCGCAAACCCAGCCAAATTCAAACTGCGCAAAAGGTTCGTAGTCAGCACGTAACTTTCTCCATCTGACTCAGCAGAGATTGCGGCCTCAAGAATCTTGAGGTTTGTGGTCCATCGTAGAATCTCAGATATCTTGTCAGCTATAAGGTCTGTTTTTGTGAGGACATTAATTGTTGGCAGACCCAACCTGAGTCGAATGGATGTTGCCAGCAACGCCATTGAGACAAAATTTATCGCAGTAGTCACAAGTACACCGTCGTACAAAAACAGCGTTACTTTTTGCTCAGCGGTAAAATTGTTGACAAAATAAGGGCCACTTGTCCTGTATGCAAAAAGCTCGATCTGTCCGGGGGTGTCAACTATTAGGTAATCCGGGTTTACATTGTCTGCCTCTTGTTGGATCTCGTCGATCTTTGAGGCAATTAGGTCGTTTGCCATCATCAACGCGCCGTTTGGGCCAAGGTCGTATTGCTTCATGATTGAGACAATGTCTACAAAATCTCTAATGTCAATATCTGGAGTGTAGGGCAGCGAGATTATTCCAGGATCAAGATTCAAAAGTGCTGCAAAGGCGCCGTTTCTTGTATAGTACTCGTGAATTTTTGAGCTCAGCAATGATTTGCCGGAGCCCGCGGTACCTGCGACAAAAATAACTTTCAATTTCTGATGTTTATTTGTAGATAGCTTATATTTGATTCAGTTAGGGAACTTCTAAAATGAATTGGAGAATAGTAGCTTTTCTGGCAAGTCTTGTGCCTTTTGTAATAATTGCGATTCAGTTCAAGGTAAAACCAGAAGATATCTTTGCAGTCGGAATAATCAATTTCTCTGCGGCCTTTGCGGCCATGATGTGCAAGCTGTTTTTGCAGGGCGTAAAATTCCATTACATAATTAACAAATTCCACGGCTCGCTTGAAACCCTCTGGAGGACGATCTTTGTTAGAATCGGCTCCGAGTTTGTCACTCTGACTACGCCGATGTTTGTTGGCGGCGAAGTTGTCAGGATATATTGGATGAACAAGAGGGGCATGTCTACTGCCAAGGCTTCTTGGGTCGGCATATTTGAAATCGTCACAGAGGTGCTTGCGGCAGGATTTCTCTCCATTACGGCAGGCGTGGCTGCCATCTTGAGTGGCTATACTGTGATTGGCACGATCGTGTTAACTACGGCAACGCCAATTGTGGGAATATGGCTTGGGCTCTTTTTGATATCTGCAAAAAGAACATTTCAAGTTCCAAAGTGGATATCCGATCTCATCATCAAGTTTCGAAAGGAAAAGGGAATCCATTATTTAGAAAAGACAAACCAGTGGATGACTGACATCTGCACTATGAGCAGAGAAAATCTCCGCTCAAAGGACGCAAAAAAAGCGTTTGTGGTAAGCACATTAATTTCATTTGTTTCTTGGCTTGCATTTGGAATTTCTTTTATGCTGATCTCTTCAGGAACACAACACGCAGTAAATGCACTCGAATCGATCTTTGCGGTGATGGCGGGAAACGCAATAGGAAACCTTCCTGTGACTGTTGGCGGATCAGGCCTCACAGAGTTTGGGGTGTGGGCGTACCTAAACCACCTAACTGACTTTAAGCTAGAGCTTCCAAAAAACAGCGTAGATTGGAATACCATTATTGCATGGAGAATAGCTACGTACCAGCTACCGATCCCAATTGCATGGTTCTTGCTGATGAAAATGGCGCTCAGAAAATACACAAAACCACAATAGAAACTCACTTATTTTTAGTCGGGCTCAAGCAAAGACATGTCGCTCAAAGACAAAGTTGTCGTCATAACTGGGGCCTCAAGTGGAATAGGCGCAGCTTCTGCTATCGAGTTTGCAAAAAGGGGTGCAAAACTAGCACTGGTGGCACGGACAAAACAAAAACTCGACGAAGTACGGGAGCGCCTTGGCAAATCAGCAACCGCAATTGTGTGTCGGTGTGATGTCTCGCAAAAATCCCAAGTCAAAGATATGGCAGAAGAAGTGCTGGACAAATTTGGCACCATAGACATTCTTGTCAACAATGCCGGCTTTGCAATTTATGGTAAAGTTTCCGATCTCTCAATTGAGCAAATCGAGTCGCAGATGGCGACCAATTATCTTGGGATGGTCTACTGCACAAAACACTTTCTTCCAAAAATGCTTGAGAAAAACTCGGGACACATTGTAAATGTCGCATCGGTTGCGGCCTCGTTCGGCCTACCAGGAATTGCTTCATACTGCGCATCCAAGTTCGCAATGCTTGGGTTTTCGGAAGGACTGCGACACGAGCTATATGGTACAAAAATAGGCGTAACTGTGGTCAGCCCAATAATGGTAAAGACAAATTTTTTTGATCATCCGTCTTTTGCCAAGATGCCAAAATACTCCCCTACCGCACTTGATGCCAAAAGAGTAGCAAAAGCAGTAGTGTCAGCGTCTACATCATCAAGGCTCGAGATAATTGTGCCTTCGGTTGTAAGGGGTGCGGTGTGGGCAAAGCATACCTTCCCGTTTATCGTAAACCCAATAATAGGCAGTGCCTTTAGGAAACAGCTGGAAAAATAGTTACTCGGATTCGTCTGAGCTTGCCTCGTCTGAGGCTACATCGAGCAGTTCCATTTTTTTCAGCTCAAACTGGTAAATTGCATCCATGTCGATCTCTTTTTCTTTTTTGAGGAATTCTACGACTTTTTTATCAAGTGGGGCCTGTAGGACATCAAAGACAAACTCGTATACCACACCACGCTGGCAGTCAGAAGGCTTGATGCTCTTTGGAAGATCCATTGTGACGATGTGTCGGCCGTCACTTATCTGCTCATAGAGCTGGGCATCAATTTTTTTGTCATCTTCGTATACTTCTAAAATGTAGCCGGTTCTGGTAGTCGTTTCTAGCTTTTCAAACTTGGCACTTTTTATCCCGTCTAATACCCAGTCTGGGAGCTCGTCCTTTTTTTTCACCATAAGGCATCAGTTCTATTTTTTGTCTTTTTTGCTTTTTTGCCACCAATCAAGATAGTCATATTGCTTGTCTTCTCTTGTCGGGTCTCTTTTGTTGATCTTTTCACGAATATCGCCCACCTGTTCTCTGGTAGCATAAAGGCCACACCTTTTGCAGATATAG
>JBKBQK010000029.1:0-12893 GCA_046292705.1 Candidatus Nitrosotenuis sp.
CTGCTGCACGGCCTGGTCGTAGCCCGCATGACCGCTGGACTTGATCAGCCGAATGGTGCGTACCTCCAGCGTGGGCAGAATGGTGACCTCCACTTCCGCGCTGGGGTTGCCCTCCATGTCTGGCGGAATCTGGATCAGCGGCCGGATGCGGGCGACCACCTTGTTGCTGTAACCGCTGACATCCACTCCCTTGCCACTGGGGCTGCCCCCCATCACACCGTTGGCCGAACCGGGCTGGTCACTGCGGCCGTTGGGCTTGCGGCTGGTATTGTTGCTCCCAAGATCGGCCAGCAGTTCGTCGGCGTTACGGCAATCGAGCTATCAAGCGGCACATTCTATGTCATCAAAGCAAAGTCACTGATAATCGCAACAGGAGGTGCTGGACGAATTTACAGCTTTTCGACGTATGCATTGTCTTCTACGCCGGATGGACTTGACATGGCGTACAGAGCGGGGCTAGCTCTAAAGGACATGGAGTTTGTCCAGTTCCATCCGACTGGAATTTTACCGTCCGGAATATTAATCACAGAAGGAGCACGTGGTGAAGGCGGATATCTTCTAAACAAAGACGGTGAGCGTTTTATGAAAAACTATGCACCAAGTAAAATGGAGCTTGCACCAAGGGACATCGTATCACGCGCGATTATGACTGAAATCAGGGAAGGGCGTGGATTCAAACACGAAACCGGCGTTGACTGTATGAAACTAGACTTGCGCCACATAGGTGATGAGAGGATCAAAGAAAAACTTGGCGCAATCAGGGAGATAAGCATCAAGTTTTCAGGAATTGATCCCTCTCAAGAACCACTTGATATCAGGCCTGTGTGTCATTACATGATGGGAGGTATTCACACAAACATTGATGGAGCAACAGAGCTGAAGGGTGTGTGGGCTGCAGGCGAGGCCGCATGTAACAGCACGCACGGTGCAAACAGGTTAGGCGCAAATTCTACTTCGGAATGCATAGTGTGGGGCAAAATAACAGGATATCTGGCTGCAAAACACGCACTTGAGGCAAAGACCACCTCGCAATTCCCACACCATCTTGTCGCATTGGAAGAAAAAAGGATCTACGACGGTATATTCAGAGGACACGGCGAGGTAAATCCGTATGAAGTAAGGCAGGAACTCACAGATACATTAAATGACAAAGCATATGTCTTTAGGACAGAAGCAGAACTGGTCGAAGGACTAAAGAAAGTCCAAGAACTTAGAGCAAAAACATGGAAGCACGTAGATGACAAGGCAAAGGAATACAATACAAACTTTAGCAATGTCATGGAGCTTGACTCCATGTTCAGAGTCGCAGAAGTGGTTCTCATTGGCGCAATAAACCGAAGAGAGTCACGTGGTGCGCACGCACGACTGGATTACCCGCACCGAGATGATGCAAACTTTTTACACCATACCCTTGCATACTATGATCCGAAAGGACCAATAATGAAAAAGCATCCAGTAACTATTACTAGGTACCAACCAGTGGAGCGAAAATACTGATGAAGAGAAACGAAAACAAAGAAGGAATCAAGGGTATGGCAAACCCTGGGCGATACGGGATAGAGCGCGTCGCGTACTGGCTGATGAGAATTACAGGGCTTGGGCTCTTGGCGTATCTGATTGGGCACATCTATGAGACAAGCTCGATTCTAAACGGAAAAGAAGCATGGAATGCGATGTTGCAACTCACTCAGACTACGGAAGGCCACGTCATTCTCACACTCGTAATTGGAATGTGCGTGTTCCACACTGCAAATGGAATAAGGGTAATGCTTGGACATGGGGGAATCGGGGTTGGAAAACCGGCTCGACCTGACTATCCATACATCCCTGCCTCTCAAAATAATATACACAAGTTGTGTATTTACGCCTCAATAGGGCTTGCGGCACTTGCGATGATGTATGGTTTGTCGGTTTTATTTGGTGAATAAAAGATGCGCGAAAGTGTGATAATGAAAATTCACTACGGTACTGCACTTGGAGCAGTTGTACTGGTGGCTGTACACGTATTGTTTAGAATCACGATGACGCCGTATTATCAATCTCTGGAATACGAAAACGTGGTTGCAAATTATCAATTCATACCGTATGCAATAATGCTTGAGCTGATCTTGGTCTTGCTGTCAGTACACGGCTTCAACGGATTGCGTGTCATACTGCTTGAACTAAAACAAGGCCGCTTGTATGAAAAAGCAGTTACATACGGCTGCATTGCAGCCATGGCAGGCCTCATTGTATACGGTTCAAGGACTATATTGATGACAAGCATGGGGATGACATAGATGAGTGAGGCATCACAATTAGCAGAGGAAAATTCATCAACCGAATCTATCTCGTCATCAAAGACAATCACACTGAGGATAGCAAAGTTCAATCCAGAACATGATGACGGTTCGCAGTTTGTGGCTTTCAAGGTACCATACGAGCGATGGACCACAGTTTTAGACGCCATCTTAGATGTCAAAAAACACCTAGATCACTCTGTGGCGGTTCGTTATTCTTGCAGGCAGGCCTCATGCGGATCTTGCGGCATGAAGATAAATGGGAGGCCAAGGCTTGCTTGCTTTACAAAGATCTCCGAACTAAACTCGGATGTAATCACAGTGGAACCAATGAACAACTACCCCATAGTAAGAGATCTTGTGGTCAACTTTGAGCGATTATTTACTACTCACAAAAAGATGCAGCCGTTCATAATCCGAGACGATTCTGAAGTAAGCGCAGGCACAAAAGAGATACCACAAAACCCAGAAGAATTGGAACAATACATCCAATTTGCAAACTGCATCAAATGCGGTCTGTGCAACTCTGCGTGCCCCACCATGGCAACAGACTCGTCATTTTTAGGCCCGCAGGCACTTGCACAAGCATACAGATACGTTGCAGATACTCGTGACAAAGGAAAAGATAAGCGATTAAAGATAATCGACGAGTCTCATGGGATCTGGAGATGTCACTTTGCAGGCTCTTGTAGTCAGGTATGTCCAAAAGGAGTTGACCCGGCAATGGGAATCCAATTCCTCAGAGGATATATGCTGGGTTTTAGAAAATAACTAGGCAGTTTTTGGTTTTTTTGGATTTGGACTGTTATTTACTTGGTTGTTTATTGCCTCTGCCATAAAGTGGTTTGAGACATTGACTTTGACGTCATCGATGCCGTCTAGCTTGAGTAGGTTATCATGAATGTCTTGGCAGATCTTAAAACCAAACACTGCTGGACAAAATGGGCTGGTTAAATGCAAATTCACTTTTACTTCTGAGCCGTTGATGTCTACGTTGTCTACGAGCTCAAGATCAGTAATTGATGTGTTGATTTCTGGATCGACTATTCCGGATAATTCATCAAAGATTTTTCTTCTTAATTCCTGCAAATCTTGTGTCATAAACGACAAATCATCATTGCTATATATAAAAGCATTATAACTCTAGTTTGATGTATCGCGCCCGCCTTGGAAAAAATTTGGACAAACATACTTTAGAGTATGTCTCATCAATATCCGATGATGCAGAGATTGCAATTTATGATATAGTTGGAAGCCAAGCTCACACAATCATGCTTTATGAAAACAAAATTCTCTCAAAAGACGAAACAAAAAAAATTTTGCGTGCGCTCGAGAAGCTAAAAAAAGAAGAGCTTGATAACAAATCTGGCGCAGAAGACATACACGAACTCATAGAGTCTTTGGTAGTAAAGAAGATTGGAGTGCAAGTTGGAGGCAAGATGCATACTGCTAGGTCAAGAAATGACCAGGTTGCACTGGATCTTCGAATGAAGATTCGTGACGACATCAATGTGATCTGTGATTGCATATTGGATCTGGTGGAGACGCTGATCAAACTGGCAGAAAAGCACACAAGTACGACAATGCCGCTTTATACACATCTTCAACAAGCACAAATAGGAACATTTTCACATTACCTACTTTCACACTCGGATGTTTTATTGAGGGACTTTGAGAGGCTGTATTCCAGCTTTGAGCGGGTAAATCAATCTCCACTTGGTGCTGGACCGGTAGGAGGCACAAGTCTACCGATAAATCGGAACAGCACGGCAAGGATGCTTGGTTTTTCACAAATAGTGGAAAACACACTAGATGCTACGAGCAGCCGCGATGTAGTTGCTGAGTTTGTAAGTGCCGTCTCTATCTTGATGACAAATCTCAGTCGCATTGCGGAAGACTTGGTGATATGGTCGACTTCGGAATTTTCATTTGTGGAGCTTTCAGATCAGTTTTCATCACCATCAAGTGTGATGCCTCAAAAGAAAAACCCTGATATCTTGGAATTGACACGAGGCAAGACTGCTCGCGTGATTGGAAATCTAGTTGCGGTTCTGTCTAGTCTCAAGGGACTGGCGTCAGGATATGGGCGTGACTTGCAAGAGATCAAACCTGCAGTGTTTTCAAGCTCAAAAATTGTGATATCTGCACTAATCATTCTGAATTCAATGTTTACCACACTCAAGGTAAACAAGGACAAAATAAGGGAGGCGGCGGAATCAGGTTACCTTACTGCGCTCGACGTTGCAGAGACACTCGTAAAAGAAGGGATTGCATTTAGGACTGCACACAAGATAGTCGGGAATTTGGTTCAGGCGGCACATCAAAAAAACAAGTCACTTTCCGAGCTTACAGAACACGAAATCAAATCGGTTCAAAAGGAATTTGACGCAAAAAAATTGCACAAGATAATTTCTGCAATTGATGCAGAGTATTCACTTAAGGCAAGGTCGTCTGTGGGTTCTGCTGGAATAACACAACAAAAGAAAATGATTGCTGTAAGGAAGACAAGGATCCTCAAATACAGGAAAAACATGAAGAAAAGAACTACTTTGATCTCTTCAACGATTACCGCATTGTCACGTAAAATACAAAATTTGACAAAATAGCTTAGTAGCGGGTTCGCGGGGATTCGGACCCCGGACAGCCGGATTAAAAGTCCGGTACTCTACCTGGCTGAGCTACGAACCCTCTCGCAATTCTGCAAATCGTGTATAATTTAGTCTTTTAGCTGAGTGATTTGCTTGTTGTGTAAACTTTAAAAAAGGAACTCAAATGATCAACTTCAACGCCCTTGTAGTATAGTCCGGTCTAGAATTCGGCCCTGTCACGGCTGAGACGCGAGTTCAAATCCCGCCAAGGGCGCTTACAACTTTCTTCAAATTTTCAATTGATTTTTGATTTCGGTGAGGATTTCTTGGTTTGCTGCGGCAATAAATGAGAGCCTTGTCTCATAGCTGAGATCCGAATCAAGGGGGTTGAGACTCTCATCTAAAACTATTCCGTCAGCTTCTTTTGCTATGAGATAACCTGCAGCCATGTCCGTCACACGGATCTTTTTCCTTAGGTCTACGTAGATGTCTATTAGACCCCTTGCAAAAAGAGCAAGCTCAAGTGCATTTGCACCAAGGTGTCTTGAGTGATTTGAATTTTCAAAGATGGGCTGTATCTTCTTTACAAGCTCTGGGGTGGCACCAGATACATTCACACCAACGATCTTGTAGACTGGTTTTTGCTTATGGACATGAATTCGTTTTTCATTTAGAAATGCACCTTTGCCTTTTGTAGCCCAATACATGTTGCCGTTTGAAAGGTCTGTGACGACACCGTCGGTAACGGAGCTAAGTCTGTCTTGTGTGGCAAAAGCCAGAGAACAACAA
The DNA here is from genome assembly GCA_046292705.1 of Candidatus Nitrosotenuis sp. Lineage (GTDB taxonomy): Archaea > Thermoproteota > Nitrososphaeria > Nitrososphaerales > Nitrosopumilaceae > Nitrosotenuis. The sequence goes on from JBKBQK010000029.1 coordinate 5,657, forward strand.
AAAAATGGAATGCCGCGAACTGCGTTTGCAGAGCCGTCTATTGCATCCATGATGAGAAAACCCTTTGGATTATTTGACAGCTCGACTCTGCCACATTCCTCACCTAAAACTATGCACTCAAAATTAATTTTTTTTAGATAATCCAAAACAGTTTTTTCCGCAACTATGTCTATCTTGCGTGAAATGTCCCCGCCCGCACCACGGCCGTGATCTTCGGCGGCTTCCAGTGTACCTGCGATGTCTCTTACATTCTCATATACCAGCTTTGATGCCTCTTTGAGTACATCGATTACTTGCATAGTTCGTCTTGACTATTTCGTAATTTAAGTCAAGAAATCTTGAAAGGATAAATAACATGAACAAAGGTGTGCTACTGTGAGTAGCAAAGATCAGTCTGTTGTGTCAAAAGAAGCTTTAATGTCCACAAAAGCTGGAAAACAAATTCTAAAACAAGGGCTCTTCAAATCAAAGGGATTCAAGTTATTCAACCAGTACAAAGAAGAAGCTGAATCAGAATTTCCAAAATTTGCCGACAGGTTCACAGACGACCTGCTAAGGGAGATAAAGGCTGATTCTTCGCCAGCAGACACACAAAAAGCATTTGCAAGTGAGGTTGGTTCTACTGAAATAATACTGCAAGACTCACAAATTCCAGACATAAGATCAAAGCTTGAAAACCGTGACGTGCTAAAAGACAGAGTATTGAGAATTCTCAACTCAAATTTCGTAAAAATGACACTGCCTGTATTTTGTGCTTTATATGATGCAGCAGCAGACCACTATGGAAACAAAAACGCCCAGATGCGACAGGATCTAGTTGACGGCCACATAATTGCAATAGATCTTAGCGAACCGATGGATAGAATCGTCGACAAAGACGAAGACCTAGAATATCTTGACGACTACAAACTCATGAATCCATACATACTAAGGCTTGCTCGTGCCAAAATCGCAAGGGGGGGCAAAGAAGTTCTTGCGGAATTCGAGGAAGGCTTCAAGGATGCGAGGCTTGGCCAGTACATAGACACAAAACTCAAGATGATGCCGACAAAAATTACAGAAGAGCAGATGAATCAGTGCTACAAAAAGTACCGAGCGGTGATGGGTACAGCTGGAAGAAACATGGCGCTTGCCAAAAACCCACTCGGCGAGATATTTTATTTGGGAATGGCGCGTGCTGCCGAGTCGGTTGGCTGCGGTAATGAGGTAGAAGACTCGATAAAAAACAAGTTTGTCAAAATACCTTCGTGGCCACTTTATTACTCGCTTTTGACAGGAGATGTTAGAAAAGGATTCGAATTTACGATGAAAAAAAGCGAGTTGTATCTTTCGGATGCTCGTATAGCTCTAGAATTGCTTCCAAAAAATTTCTCGTACACAGAATTTTTAGAGTTTTTATTTTTGACAGTTGAACACTACAATCAATACTGGTATAATCAGCTAGACAAAGTTAGTTTGTGGCCGGAGTTTTCCTCGAAGCTTCCAAAGTGATAATGATATGATGTGGTCTGAAAAATATAGGCCGAAAAAAATCATTGACATGGTAGGAAACGAAGAGGCACGTAACTCCTTTGTGGAATGGCTCACAAAATGGAAAAAGGGAACAAAACCGGTGCTTCTTATTGGGCCTCCTGGAATAGGAAAGACCACACTTGCACAACTTTCAGCAAAAGAGTTCAACTATGATCTGATCGGCCTCAACGCAAGCGATGTGAGAAACAAGGCAAACATCGAAGAGATACTCACACCACTTTTGGGAAGCACCAGCCTTCTTGGAAGACCGATGATATTTGTCGACGAAGTCGATGGAATACACGGCCGTGCAGACTTTGGAGGTGCAGAAGCACTGCTAAAAATTCTCAAGGAGCCAACCATCCCGATAATTTTGGCAGCAAACTCGGATCAGTCAGACAAGATGAAAAATATCAAAAAAGCAACAAAGCCAATCTATCTAAAACCCGTTCCACCGCGACTGTTGGGCGTCTTTCTTGGCAAGGTTCTCAAAGAAGAGAGCACAAAGCTTGGACCTGGAACCACAATAAAGATAATCATAGAGTCAAGAGGTGATATCAGATCACTTCTCAACATGGCGCAGGCTCAAATAGGAGGCTTTGAGCTGCCAACCGAAAAGTCATTTGAGACGCTCGACATAGAGGCAGCAGTAAATGCATTCTTTAAGGCAAAATCAAAAGAAGAGGCACAGATTGTACTTTACTCCCTAAGAATAGATCCAAGGGAAAAAATCAACGCATTCTATTCTAGCATAATCACAAGTGATCTTCCTGCAAAAACAATGTCAAAGATGCTTGAGATAATCTCTGAGGCAGACGTATTGTATGGCAAGATAATGAGGACGCAAGAATGGAGATTGCTCAGATATCTTGACAATATTCTACTCAAACTTTATGCAGAAAATCTCCCAATACAATACTCGCAGTACAATCTTCCATGGCCCCTCCTCAACAGATTGCGCTGGGATGGAAAAACAATTAGAGAGATTACCAAAATTTTTGCAAAAAGATTCCATGTATCACAAAGCACGATTGCAACATTTTATCTACCATACATTCTGTTTTGTGTCAAAAACAAAAAGCTTGAACTTGAGATGAATCCAGAGCATACAGAACTCCTCCAAAAGGAGATTGAGCTACTCAAATGAGCTGGCGCAAGATCACAATGAAGTTCCCAGGAACATGCATTGTGTGCAGCCAGAAAATAGAGGCAAACGAGGTAGGCCTGTGGGCAAAAGGACTTGGAGTCAAGCATGAAAGATGTGCAAGCAGCGAAGTAAAGGAGCTTAAATGCATAATATGTGGGGGGCCAGCAGGATGTCCAAAGTGCGAATTTCAGGATGACTGTGACAGGGATCTGGTCTCAGAGTATTGCGTCTGTAAGAAATGTGGTGACGCAAAGGACGTCTTTGAGCAATACCAAAAGGCAGTACAAAAGAATTTCCAATTACTAAACCTCAAACAATAAAGCTGAAATTATACTGGGAAAAATCGCATTTTGTGAAGGCGTTAGTATATGAAGAATACGCGGAAAATGATGACTTCGCAAAGATTCTCAAAATAAAGAACATACCTGAGCCAGAGCCAAAACCAAACGAGGTAGTATTCAAAGTCAAGTTTGCTGGCCTAAATTACGATGACATATGGGGTATGAGGGGAAAGCCTATCGAAATCCCACTACCTCACATTTCAGGAACGGATGCTGCAGGCGAAGTGATAGCAGTTGGTGAAGATGTAACCACAATCAAAGTTGGCGACAGAGTCGTGTCACACGGAAACATATCATGTCGTGTATGTAAGGCATGCACTGATGGAAGAGAGTATGACTGCAAAAAGCGTCTGGTATGGGGATTTCAAACAGGCCCACTGTGGGGTGGATACTGCGAGATCACTCATTTGCCGGAAGTAAATGTTGTAAAGATTCCGGAGAATATACGATACGAGGATGCTGCAGCCGCGTCAATGGTGCTTATGACTTCTTGGCACATGCTCGTGGGTCGAGCAAAGATCAAACCAGGACAAACAGTCTTGATAATGGGAGGTGGTTCCGGCATGGGCACATTTGGAATTCAAATTGCAAAGTTGTTTGACTGCGATGTCATAACAACAGCAAGTCCGGACAAACATGAACGATGTTTAGAATTAGGCGCAAATTATGTGGTAAATCACAGAAAAGAAAACTGGCACAAGGAAGTCTTTTCAATTTCAAAAGAATTGGCAAAAAAGAAAAACCAACCTCTGGGAATAGACGTAATCTATGAACACATTGGAGGCTCACACTGGAACAAAGAACTCACACTGCTAAAATATGGTGGTACACTTGTCACCACAGGTGCGACAACGGGATATGATGTACAGACAGATCTGAGGCACATCTTCTTCAAGGGGACAAACATTCTTGGCTCAACACAGGGAACGCGTGCAGAACTGGAGGAGGCATTGTTCTGGATGTCAAAAGGCAAGATCAGGTCAATCATAGACTCTATTTACCCACTCGAAGAGGCACCTGAGGCGCACACAAAGATGCTCAAAGGAAACGTCTTTGGCAAGATCCTAATGAAGCCGCAGTAAGTCAGGCTTTGTAGATAAAACCTTAAAATTTGACCAATGTTGAATTTGCTTGTTGGCAGACGAAAACACCAAGATTGAGACAAAAAAAGAAGAAACAAAGGAAATGACATACCAAGTCCCACCATACAAACCAGAACACGTCCTAAGTCCAGAGTACCAAGGAACGTCAAACTATGAGGTGGGCATAGCAGAACTAGTCAGAGAAAAAATGGAAAAGCTGCAACGACTAAAACGTGACCCAGAGGCTAGCCAACTTGAGATCCATCAAGCAGAAGAAGATCTAAAGACATTAGACTATCTTTATGAGAACTACCACATCGGAATGAACGTCTTTAGAACGGCAAAAGGTGGCCGGGACAAAATCAGAGAATAAATGATTCTAAAATTAATATAACCTGCACTTTGTCAGTTGTTGCGGGGCCATGCATTCTGAGAAGATTGAAAAGTTTCTAGAAAAACAAAAGTCAGCTTTGACAGCTGGCGGACAAGACAGAATCAAGGCCCAACATGAAAAAGGCAAACTCACGGCAAGAGAGAGAATTGACTTGCTTTTGGACGAAGGCAGTTTTACGGAAATTGATGCCCTTGTTACACACCATTATTATGAATATAACATGCAAAAGAAAAAATTCTTCACAGACGGTGTCATTACCGGTTACGGCACCATACATGGAAGACAGGTCTTTGTTTTTGCCTATGACTTTACAGTTTTGGGCGGCACACTAAGCCAGATGGGCTCAAAGAAAATCACAAAACTAATGGATCACGCTGTGCGCACGGGATGCCCAATAATTGGCATAATAGACTCTGGCGGTGCAAGAATACAGGAAGGCATTCTAAGTCTTGACGGGTTTGCAGACATCTTTTATCATAACGAGCTGGCGTCTGGTGTTGTACCACAAATCACTGCAAGCATCGGGCCGTCTGCGGGTGGAGCTGTGTATTCTCCTGCAATGACTGATTTTGTTATAATGGTTGAAAAGGTAGGCACGATGTATGTCACAGGACCAGAAGTGGTCAAGACGGTCCTAGGCGAAGAAGTCTCATTTGAGGATCTTGGGGGCGCAATGACTCATGGAACAAAAAGCGGCGTTGCACACTTTGTTGCAAAAAACGAATACGACTGTTTTGACAAAATAAAGACACTGCTGTCTTACATTCCGTCTAACAACGCAGAAGAACCACCGGTAATGAAAACCGATGATGATCCGAACAGACTTGATCACAACCTCATCAACAAAGTTCCAGAAAACTCATTGCAACCATACGATATGAAAGAAATAATCTTGTCAGTAGTTGATAATCACCAGTTCTTTGAAGTACATGAGTTATTTGCACAAAATGTAATTGTTGGATTTGCGAGAATGAATGGTCGTACCGTGGGAATAGTTGCGAATCAACCACTGTACCTTGCAGGCGCACTTGATATAGATTCATCAAACAAGGCGGCTCGTTTCATAAGGTATTGTGACTGCTTTAACATCCCGATCATCACCTTTGTTGACACACCAGGATACATGCCTGGCACAAATCAAGAACACAACGGAATCATCAGACACGGAAGCAAGCTTCTGTATGCATACTGCGAGGCAACGGTGCCAAAAATCACACTTGTGATTGGCAAGGCATACGGTGGAGCCTACATTGCAATGGGAAGTAAAAATCTGAGAACAGATGTAAACTATGCGTGGCCAACCGCACAGATTGCTGTACTTGGCTCGGAGGCCGCAGTCAAAATCATGAACAAAAAAGAGCTTGACAGTGCAAAGAACCCAGAAGAGCTCAGAAAACAACTAACTGCGGAGTTCAATGAGAAATTCGCAAATCCGTACGTTGCAGCTTCAAACGGTTCAGTGGATGCAGTAATCGACCCTGCTCAGACAAGACCAATGTTAATTAAGGCATTAGAGATGCTCGTAAACAAGCGGGACAAGCAACTGCCACGAAAACACGGAAACATCAATTTGTGATTGCTATGATAAAAAAAGTTCTCATTGCAAACAGAGGCGAAATCGCTCTAAGGGTGATTCGTACATGCAAGGCACTCGGACTGAAGACAGTGGCCGTATACTCTGACGAAGATTACAATTCACTACATGTAAAAAAGGCAGACGAGGCATACCACATTGGAAAGGCCGCACCAAGAGAAAGCTATCTGAATCAACAAAAAATCTTGGAAGCAATTCTTGCATCTGGAGCAGACGCGGTTCACCCAGGATACGGATTTCTTTCTGAAAACTCTGACTTTGCAAAACTCTGCGAAGACAACAAAATCAACTTTATTGGCCCGTCATCTGCCTCAATGGATCTTTGTGGTGACAAGATGAGATGCAAGGCCGCGATGCTAAAGGCTCAAGTACCGACTGTCCCAGGAAGTCCAGATCTAGTAAAGGATGTTGATGAAGCACTCGATATCGCAAATAAAATCGGTTATCCTGTATTACTAAAGTCTGTTTATGGCGGAGGCGGAAGAGGAATAAGGCTGGTAAACAACGACAAAGAATTGCGTGAATCTTTCGAAACAGTAACTGGCGAGTCAATTGCAGCCTTTGGCAAATCTGCAATTCTTGTTGAAAAGTTTCTCCAAAAAACTCGTCACATAGAATATCAACTTGCACGAGACAAGCATGGCAACGCCGTTCACATATTTGAGAGGGAGTGCTCCATTCAGAGAAGAAACCAAAAACTCATAGAGCAAACACCGTCACCCGTAGTTGACCAAAAAACACGAGACAAAATTGGTGAACTTGCGGTCAAGGCAGCAGAAGCAGTAGACTATACCAACTTGGGAACAGCTGAGTTTCTGAGGGCAGATAACGGCGAATTTTACTTTATTGAGATCAATGCACGACTCCAAGTGGAACATCCTATCACTGAGCTGGTCTCAGGACTGGATCTTGTTAAACTGCAAATCGACATAGCGAATGGGGAGCCAATCCCATTCAAACAAAAAGATCTTAAAATGAACGGTTATGCAATCGAGTGCAGAATAAATGCGGAAGACACATTTTTGGACTTTGCACCATCCACAGGGCTAGTACCAGATGTTGTCATTCCTTCAGGTCCTGGAGTTCGCTGTGATACATATCTGTATCCAGGATGCACCGTCTCGCCATTTTACGATTCGTTAATGGCAAAGTTGTGTACGTGGGGCC
>JBKBQK010000030.1:0-12818 GCA_046292705.1 Candidatus Nitrosotenuis sp.
TTTTCGATTCCTTCCCTGCTAAGCTTTGAATGTAAGATTCCGTCCTCTACTAGCTTTGTCAGTCTGGGGTTGAATGTCTTTGTGTATTTTTTGAGCAACTCTTCTGCTTCTTCTTTTGTTGCCTTTTTGCCAGAATCGACAATGGTTTCAGATTCGACGAGCCTGTTGATGTTGAACGCCTCGCCGTGGTCTGACTTTGCTACATCTATTCCGTCCTCGCCGTACAGGAACTGTATGATGTGGCCGTGTGGATCTCTGACTGTACCGTCGTACTCGAGTTTGATGTGCTCAAGTGCGTTGACCAGTCTTCTCTGCATGTATCCGCTTTGCTGTGTTCTGACTGCGGTGTCTACGAGTCCTTCTCGTCCACCCATTGCGTGGAAGAAGAACTCGATAGTGGAGAGGCCGTCCCTGTAGTTTGATTTTACAAAGCCGTGGGCATCTGGATTATCATCATTTTCTTTAAAGTGCGGCAGTGCGCGATTGTTGTATCCTTTGTTAAGTCTGTTTCCACGAATTGACTGCTGTCCTAGTGCACCTGCCATCTGACCAATGTTGAGTGACGAACCCCTGGCCCCTGTTGTTGCCATGATTCTTGCCGCGTTGTTTTTCTCAAGTTGTTGGTCTGCTGTGTTTCCTGCTTTGTCTCTTGCTTTTGATAACTCGTTTACAATGTAAGCTTCGAGTGCCTCTTCTGAAGAAAGACCTCTTGTGAGCTTGAGTGTGCCCTTCTTTGCCTGAGAAATTAGATCGTAAACAGTGTTGTATGATTCTTCGATTCCTGAGCTGATCTCCTCTTTTACTTTGTCTGGAAGCTCCAAGTCCGCATAACCGTAGCTAAATCCATAGTGAGTGATGAACTGTTTTGCGACAATCAACACAGAGTTGAGGAATTTCTTTGCGGTTTCGTTTCCATAGTCTTTTGCAATTCTGTGTAACACGCTTTCTGGTTCCTCTGCTCCAATCGATGCCTTGTCGATGACTCCGCTTATTAGCTGGCCGTTCTTGATGACAACATCCTTTTGTGCTCCCTTTGTTCCCTTGGACCACTTGGATGTAATGACAAAGTTAAAGTCCTTTGGCAAAAACAGCGAGAAGAGTTGTTTGCCTGTGTACATTGGGCCGTCCTTTCCTTTTGTTGCTGGCTCCGGGAAGGCACCGTCGTAGCCTCCAAGCATTGCATAGTTTGCAAACTCTTGTGGTGTGAGTAGTGTCTCGTCTCTTGTCAGAAGGTAAGAGCCTGTGATAAAGTCCCTTAGTCCTCCGATGATTGGGCCGCCGTACCTTGGAGAGATGAGCTGGTCTTGAACTCTCATGAGCAATATTGCCTCTGCTCTTGCCTCCTCACTTTGTGGTACGTGTAGGTTCATTTCGTCCCCATCAAAATCTGCGTTGTATGGCGGACATACAGATGGGTGCAACCTGAAGGTCTTTCCTGGAAGTACCCTTACATAATGAGCCATAATCGACATCTGATGTAGTGACGGCTGTCTGTTGAACATGACAATGTCTCCGTCTGCAAGATGTCTTTCAACTAGATATCCTACTTCGAGATTTTGAGCAATTGTTGAGCGGTCTTCTACAAAGTCCAGTCTGATTTTTACTCCGTCTGGCCTTACGATGTAGTTGACGCCTGGGAACTTGTCTGGTCCGTTGATGACAAGCTCTCGCATTCTCTCAATGTTCCACTCTGTTACGATTTCTGGAATTGTGAGTTTCTTTGCCACAGATTCTGGAACTCCTACTTCAGAGAGATCCAAGCTTGGATCTGGCGAAATTACAGTCCTGCTTGAAAAGTCGACTCTTTTTCCAGAGAGTGAGCCTCTGAACCTTCCTTCCTTTCCTTTGAGCCTTTGTGTGAGTGTCTTTAGTGGCCTGCCTGAGCGGTGGTGAGCCTGTGGGATTCCTGATACTTCGTTATCAAAGTACGTCGTGGTGTGGTACTGTAACAAATCAACTAGATCCTGCACAATCAGAGGCGGTGTTCCTGCATCCTTGCTTTCTTTGAGTCTCTGATTGACACGGATGATGTCGACCATTTTGTGTGTGAGGTCGTCTTCTGATCTGATTCCAGTCTCCAAGATAATTGAAGGGCGCACCGTGACTGGCGGGACAGGTAATACTTGGAGTATGAACCATTCCGGTCTTGCTGTGTTTGGATCGTATCCTAAAAGCCTGAGATCCTCGTCTTTGATCTGAGTAAATCTTTCTCTAATTGTAATTGGTAATAGTCTGTGTTCACCTATCTCAGTTTTTTCGATAAATATTGTCGGCTTGGTGAATATGAGGTCGTATTGTGGCTTGCCACAGTGTGGGCATTCCTTTGCCTTCTTTGCCTTGTCAAGAATCTCTTCTGGGATTCGTTTTTGTGAGATTATGGTGTATGCTGCCTCTTTTTTGAGGATCTGCGCGTAATGGTCGAGCTCTTCTTGTGGGAGCTTTAACCTTGAGCAAGACCTGCAGGTAGCAAGCAATAGTTTGTGGATGTTGTCGATAAATGCGATGTGCAGTACCGGCTCTGCAAGCTCTATGTGTCCAAAGTGTCCTGGGCACCTTGCTGCAGTGTTTCCGCATGTGAGGCATTTTTGTCCCGGCTCTAGTGTGCCTAGTCGTCCGTCCATAAGTCCGCCTTGTACTGCCATTCCGTCTTCATCGTATGTCTCCGGTGCAGTTATCTCTGCAACGGAATACTTTCTAATTTCTGTTGGAGACCACACAGAGAACTTGATTCCATCAATCGACTTGACTGTTTGAACCGACATTTACACTCTCTCCTTTATCATGAGTCTTGGTGCCACATTGAGGCTCTGCATTTCTTGAAGTAGTAATTTGAATGCATATGCTACTGAAACAGAAGACACCTTTGCCTTGTCACCGCACACACGACACACGTACTTTCTTTGTTTAACATCATGATATGCAACGAGGCCGCATCTTTCGCAAACATAAATTTCTGATTTGTCCGACTCGTCAAGCAGTCTGTCTTTGAGAATCATTGATGCACCGTAAGCGATGAGACAGTCTCTTTCCATCTCACCGAATCTGAGACCACCACCTCTGGCACGTCCCTCCGTTGGCTGCTTTGTAAGCATCTGGACCTGGCCCCTCGCTCTTGCGTGAATCTTGTCTGCTACCATGTGGTGAAGTTTTTGATAATACACGACTCCGATGAATACTTCGACTGGGAACGGCTTGCCAGTTCTTCCGTCATACATCACTTCTTTGCCAGAATATTTGAGACCGCTTCCTTCCAGCGCTGCTTTGATCTCTGCTGTCTTTTCTCCGACAAATGCAGAGCCGTCGAATTTTGTTCCCCTCACTGCTGCTGCCTTGCCTGAAATTGATTCCATGAACATTCCTACGGTCATACGCGACGGGAATGCGTGTGGGTTAATCAGAACATCTGGAATTATTCCGTCTGCAGTGTATGGTAAATCCTCGTATCTTGCTAAGATTCCCACTACACCTTTTTGGCCGTGCCTTGATGCAAACTTGTCTCCAATTTCTGGAATTCTCATGTCTCTTACTCTAATCTTGTACATCTTGCCGCCTTCGTTTGACTGCGTCATCACCACTGTGTCAACAACTCCTGTTTCCGACGGCCTAACACCTATCGAGGTGTCCCTTCTGTATGGTCCTTTTGACTCAAATTCTCTATACTCTTCCATGAATCTTGGAGGGCTTGTTTTTCCAATCAGAATGTCTCCTCCTGTTGCGTTTGACTCAGTCGCAATCACTCCATCTTCTTCCAACAACCTGTAAGCTTTTTCTCCTTTGTATCCTCGGATGTTGTCTTCTGCATTTGGAATCTCAAAGTTGTCCCTCATTCCACCTGGGTATTGTTTTGCTTCTGCCTCGTAGATTCTGTAAAAGAATGTCCTGCCAAGGCCCCTGTCCACTGCAGCCTTGCTTATTACAATTGCATCCTCGATGTTGTATCCATCAAATGGAAGTACTGCAACTACACAGTTTTGTCCTGCCGGCCTGTCTTCGAGTCCAAGCAAGTTCATTGCCTTTGTAGTCACTATTGGGGTCTGCGGGTACCACATAAAGTGCTGTCTCACATAGGTGCTCGTATTCATCATTGGTGTTGAGAATCCAAGGCTTTGTTTTGCCATAGCAGATTCATACGTGTTTCTTGGAGACTGGTTGTGTTCTGGATATGGAATAATTGATGCGCCTGCGCCCAAGATTGCAGACGGGAAGATTTCAAGGTGAGTATACTTTCTTGTGTCTTTGTCATCGATTGTGATGTAGCAGTTTTCTTCTTCGTTTGCGTCGACCAGCTCAATTATTCCCATTCTCAAAAGGTCGTTCCAAGACATGAGCTTCTTTGAGACTTTTTCGATGAGCTCCTGTGTGAGGAGTGGTTTTCCGTCCTTTATTACGATGAGTGGTCGCAAGACTCGTCCTGCGTTGCAGTTCACATACAGACGCTTTGTTGCACCTTCTGTGCTTGGTTTGAAAAATGAGATTCCCACATGTGGGTGTATCTTGGAGTTTCGTCTCAGATCACGTAGTGACTCGACTAGTTTTTCTCCGTCTTTGTAGTATCCAACCAGTCTGCCATCTACGAAGACTCTGGTGCCGTCTCGCTTGAGATCCTCTTTTGCGTCTGTAAAGTGGACGGTGCCAAGGTCATACAGTTTTTCGATTATCTCTTCTGGCGATACGTTGACTGAGATTATTGCAGATAGTGCGAGATTCTTTACAAGTCCACAGTTAGAGCCCTCTGGTGTCTCTGACGGACAGATTCTTCCAAAGTGTGTGGGGTGCAGATCTCTTGCCTCAAAGTTTGGCTGAGTTCTAGACAACGGAGACTGGATTCTTCTAAGATGACTGATTGTGGAAAGATAGTTTGTCCTATCCAGGAGCTGTGTTACGCCGACTCGGCCTCGGCCCCAGTTTCCTGTCGCAATTGCGTTGTTGAGCTTGTCTGAGACTATGCCTGGCCTGATTGCTGCTGCGACTGCGTTGATTCCGCGTTTTTGTCCTGATCTTTCAAGCTGGTACTTCATGTCACGAACAAGGTTTCTAAATGCAGTCCTGAAAAGATCCGCAAGCATCTGGCCTGCGAATTTGATTACTTTGTTACCGTAATGGTCTTTGTCGTCAGCTGAGATCCAACCAAGCTTTAACTCGATTAGCTTGCATGCGGCCTCGCCTAGGAACTGTGCTTTTTCTCTTCTGTTTTCTTGGTGCTTGCCTAGGTGTGGCAAAAGGCCCCAATCCAAGAGAGTCTCTGCTCTCTTTATCTGGAATTCTTCGAGCATACCTGGCGCGATTCTCTTGCTGATGTACACGATTGCGTCCTTTGTTGTCTGGACTTCACCTGCTTTCTCAAACGAAGCTTCAAGCTCGTTTTGAATTGCGTTCACAAGTGATACTGCTGCTGCGATTTCTCTGTCAGCTTCAAGTCCCAGGGCCCTCATCAGTGTCACCACCGGAATGTCAACAGGAGATCCTGGAATTCTTGCGACGATGAGTCCGTCATTTTTCATGACAAGCTCAAGTTTTGCACGATAACCTACGATCGAGGAGTAGACTTTGGCCTTGTAGACATCGTTGCCACCAATCTTTTCTTTGTCTACAATTATTTTGTTGTATGAAAGATCTTCTAGCCCTACGATAACTCGTTCAGAGCCGTTGATGATAAAGTAGCCACCTGGATCGTTTGGATCCTCGCCGTGCTCGATTAGTTTTTGAGTGGAAAAGTTGTGCAGGATGCACGCATTTGATCTTACCATTACTGGTATGTCTCCGATGTGGACGAATCTTGACTCCAGTATCTTGCCGTCTTCGACTACGCTTGCCTCCATCATGATTGGAGCAGAATACGAAACATTTCTGAGTCGTGCCTCTGCGGGCGTGATGTGTGTAATAGAGCCGTCAAGCTCCATCATCCTTGGTTGCTGCAGTTTGACTTTGCCTAGCTGAATCTTGTATGGGTACTCGGCATTTTCGATTTCGATTTGTGCCACTTCGTCGATGATGCTTTGTAAGCCGCGTTCCAAAAACTCGTCAAAGGAGTTTAGGTGCTGTCTTGCAATTCCTTCTCTTTTTAGAAGGTCTTGTATTATCGGCCAACGCTTGTTTGATGTGTCGGGCATCTAGACTTCCACCACGTATCTGTAGTAAATGCTCTCGCCTGCAGTAGGACTCTTTCTTGTTATTTTTATCATGTCTCCTGGTTTTACACCTAATCCAATTATTGCAGGATCATTTGAAAATATCAATGGCATTTCAGTTGGCTTGCAATTGAATTTCTTTAGAACCTCTTCTGCTTCTTTTTTTGTCACGATCTCATGCTTTGGCACGTAAATGTGATCTGGAACTAGAATGTGAGACTTTTTAGTTGCCACTTTTGATGCCACCTTGGATAGCATAAGCTAAATATGCAAAATTGCCAAACAAACTAAGAAATCTCCAGAAGTGGTTTATATATAGTTAAGCAAGATCCAGCTAGAAATCAATATTTTTTGTTTTTAGTCAATGATTTTTTTCTTAACCTTAAATAGTATTTGTTATCACGAATAAAGCAAGATGCGTACTCTGTACACAGCAATAGCATTGTTTACAATTCTGGCCACGGGTGTAACCACAATACCAGTTTATGCTCAATTGGTGGATGCAATCACAGTATCTACAGATAAAGACGCCTACGAAGATGGAGAAACCATACTGGTAACAGGTACAGTCAGAGAGAGACTTTCCGGTTATCCTGTAACTTTGCAGGTAATTGCAGCAAATGGGAACTTGGTTACTGTCCAACAACTGGATGTATCTAGTGAGAACACCTATGGAGTCGAGATCACTGCAGGAGGAGCGTTGTGGAGATCGGCTGGAACCTACACAATCAAGGTATTGTATGGAACCGAATCAAGAACCGCAGAGACGACCTTTGAGTTCAGCGGATCTGCAGGTGGACCAGCTCCAAGTGGTAAGTCAATCGCAGTCACAGGTACTGATTTCTTGGTAAACTACTCAATTAAGGGCGGTAGGGTAATCAGCATTACTCCAAGCATACCTGACAAGTCACTGATAATCCAGATAGAGACCACAAGTGACGGAGAATTGACCGTAACCTTGCCAAGAGGGCTAATCGATGCAAGATTAGGTCCGGATGGACAATCCGGTGAAGATGACAGCTTCTTTGTCCTGGTGGATGGAGCCGAGGTAGACTTTGAGGAAACGACCACGCCATCCGATCGTACCTTGATCATACCATTTGAGGACGGAGCAACCGAGATTGAGATCATCGGCACCTTCGTAATTCCAGAATTTGGCACAATGGCAGCAATAATTCTAGCAGTGGCAATTGTATCAATAATTGCTGTTTCTGCTAAGAGCAGACTCGTACTGCCAAAGTACTAGATCTTCAACTTTTTTCATTTTTTAAATATACATAAATAGTCAGTATTCTATTCGCCAATTAAGATGAATAGTTATGGACTATCTGTGCTAATTGCCATAATGGCTGCAGCAGGCACTTTAGCAATAGTACCAACTTTTGCATCTACATTCGATGAGGAAGCATGCCCAGGATGTGGCAGCAGCGACGTCTACACAAAAGCAAACTTGGCAAAACAAAACAACTTGCCAATCTCTGTGTGGGCTGACCAAGAAGTCTACGACCACCAGTCTCAAATTATGTTGAGCGGTGTTGTTGCAAATCTTAGAGGGGATGCTCCAGTCACAGTCACGGTGTATGGTCCACAAAACAACCTCGTGACTGTCAGACAAGTCGAAGTTTCAGAGGACAACACATTTGAGACCTCGTTTAGTACAGCAGGTGCCCTCTTCAAACAAAATGGTGTCTACACCATCCGAGTCCAGTACGGACCACAAGAGATCAACAACAAAGTCACAGTTGAGCTTGTAGGTGAGACTCCAACTGAAGAAGGAATGGCATGTGGTGCAGACGAGATTGCCGTAAAAGGTGGAAGCAAAGTCTATTGTGTGCCGTATGAAGTATCTGGTGCGGTAGTCAAAAAGGCTACAGTCAGCAGTGCTACAACTTCGATTGTATTGACGATCGATGCAAAAAGTGATGGTTCTATCTCGCTGATGATTCCAAGAGACGTTTTGGATTCACAGGCAGGTAACGAAGACACCGACTTTATCGTCCTAGTCGACGGCGAAGATGCAGATTACGAGGAGATCGATGCAGACGACTTTACAAGGACAATAGAAATAATGGTTCCAGAAGGAGCTACAGAGATCGAAATCATAGGTACTTATGCAGTTCCAGAATTTGGCACAATGGCAGCAATAATTCTAGCAGTGGCAATTGTATCAATAATTGCTGTCTCTGCTAGAACACGACTTAGCATCTTACCAAGATACTAAGGCCACCTACTTTTTTCATTTTTTAGTATGAATTCCTAGAAAAGGAAATATACGATTATTCTACATCTTGGTTGTGAAAAAATTTGCATTCCTGATCATTGCAATGGTATCGTTTTCTTTTGTGATGTTTGCAAGTGCACAAGAATGCAAACAACTTTGTGTTGCAAAACAGTTTTACGAGCAAGGAGACTCCATAATCATTTCTGGCAAATTCGATGCGGTCCTGCCAGACACTCCACTCATCATCCAAGTGTTTAGAGAGAATAATCGAGTACATATAGCTCAAGTCGAAGTTTCACAGGATGGAAGTTACACTTACACACTCATAGCGGATGGTCCTTACTTTAAGGTGGATGGAAAATACACCATCAAGGCATCATATGGAGTAGCAGGAAATGTCTATGAGACTACATTTGATTACCAGACAAAAGAATCTACTGGTACTACAACAAACATCTTTGAGGTAGATGCCGGACAGTACGGCACGTTTGATGTTCCATACACCATACGAGGTGGTACCATAAAGAACATACTAGTAGATCCTGACATTTTGGGCCTCATAGTTACCATAGATGCAGAAAAAGACGGCACACTTACTATGGATCTTGAAAGAAGGTGGGTGGATGCGAAAAAAACTGACGGCACCGACGACACTTACATAATTCTAATTGATGGTCTCGAAGTTCCGTACCAAGAGACAGCTGACGCAGATTCGCGACTTGTCACAATACAGTTCCAAGCAGGCGACTCGGACATCGAGATAATTGGAACGTTTGTTGTGCCGGAGTTTGGGCCACTGGTCGTAGCAGTCTTGGTTGCAGCAATCACATCGACAATATTGCTTTCAAGAAAACTGCCGATCCGAATCAGTTAGCAAATCCATACTTTGCCTTAAAGGGCGACACTGCGCGTAGCTCCGTGACTATTTTTTTGAGCGTGTCCACAGTTTGCTCTATTTCTTGAGGCGTGTTTGTAAGGCCAACTGTGAGTCTGAGGGAGCCAGTTATCTGCTCATGTGAGAACCCCATTGCTGCCAAGACGTGTGATGCTTTTTGCGTTTTTACAGAACATGCAGAACCAGTTGAAGCCGCAATTCCATTTTCATCAAGCTTGATGATCAGATCCTCACCGTTTACCCCAAGGAATGTAAAGTGTGCGTTGTTTGGAAGGCGGTTTTCTTTGTGTCCATTGAGTGTCACGTGAGATACTTGTTTTGTCACCTTGTCGACAAGTGTGTCTCTTAGATTTCTTAGATATGTGGTGTTTCTGTCCAGATTTTCTTTTGCAAGCTGACACGCCTTCCCAAAGCCGACTATGTTTGCAACGTTTTCTGTGCCTGAACGGAGACCACCTTCTTGGCCTCCCCCCAACAAATACGGCTCAATTTTAAGACCACTTCTTATGTATAGTGCGCCTACTCCTTTTGGGCCGTTTATTTTGTGAGAGGAAATCGACAGCAGGTCTACTCCGAGTTCCTTTACGTTTAGTGGCACTTTGCCTACCGCTTGTACTGCGTCTGTGTGAAATGGCACTGCATATTGCTTGCAGATTTGCGCTATCTCTTTGATTGGCTGAATTGTACCTACCTCGTTGTTTGCATACATTATGCTTACAAGCAGAGTTTCCTTTGATATCGCATCCTTTAATTTTTCAATGTCGACTGTTGCAGTGGTGTCGACTGGAAGGTAAATTACACTGCAGCCTTGCGACTCTAGTTTTCTGCACGGCTCAAGTATGGCGTCATGTTCAACTGAGGATGTGATTACTTGGCCCTTCTTTGTGTTTACAATTCCAAAGAGGGCGGTGTTGTTGGACTCAGTCCCACCCGATGTAAATAAGATTTCGCTGTGGTGAGCTCCGATTAGATCTGCGACTCTTTTTCTTGCAGCCTCTACTGCTTTTGTTGCCACCCTCCCGAATCTGTGAATCGACGATGGATTGCCATAATTTTCTTTCAGAAATGGTAGCATCTCTTGGAGTACTTCGTCGGCGATTTGGGTCGATGCTGCGTTGTCTAAATAGATCAATCCACAACCACGTTTAGTTTTCCAGGCCTGTATCCTTCTTCGTCGACAGTCATAGAGTCAAATCCAATTGATTTTAGCTTCGTCTCAAGCTCGTTGAGCTTTTCTTTTTGAAGTAAATGTAGTTCGTCGGCGCCGATTTCGATTTTTGCCATCCCGTTGATGTCTCTAACTCGCACTTGTTTTGTACCAAAGAGCTGTTTTACAAAGATCTCGCCCATTTCGATTCTTGCAAGCCTTTGTGCAGTAACGCGCTGTCCCCACGGGATCCTCGATGCGAGGCATGCGTTTGATGGCCTGTCATGTACTGAGAGGCCAACTTGTTTTGCGGCATCGCGTATTTCTTGCTTTGTGAAATTTGTCTCAAGCAGCGGGCTGCGCACTCCGTTGTTTTGCAGTGCGACGATCCCAGGTCTGTAGTCTCCAAGGTCGTCTACGTTTGTTCCGTCAACTATGAGTTGGATGCCTTCTTTTTTTGCGACCTCAAGTAGGTGTTTTGAGAGCTCGGTTCTGCAATGGAAACAGCGGTTCTTGTCGTTTTTGACAAAATCCTCGTTTTGCAGCTCGTCGTATTCTATTATGAGGTGTCTGATACCTATCTCCCTGCAGATTGTCTTTGCGGATTCGAGTTCTTCTTGTGCCAAGGTTTTGTAGTCCGCCGTCACTGCAAGAGCCGCACTGCCTAGACTGGCGTGTGCGGCGTATGCTACAAGGGCGCTGTCCACTCCACCTGAGAGTGCCACTATGACTCCTTTTTTGTCCGAAAACCAGTCTTGAAGTTGCTTGAGCTTTGTCATAGTTGGTGTTTTAGCTGAGATTTGATTAATTCTTCGGTCTGCTTAAACGTCATCGATAGTTTTTGCGCAATTGATTTGATATCATCGTATTCAACTTTGAATTGCTTTTTTGCTGACACCTTACAGCGGACGGTAAAGTCCTTGTTGTGGATGCGCACTTTCATCTTTAGAATTTGGCGCGGCACTATGAATCTCTCAGAGGATCTTATCCGTACTCCAAGTGTTCCAGTTTCTGAAACCAGCAAGTCCACAAGTCGGTTTATTGCGGCATGATCGCAGATAACTGAGATTGTGTGTCCTGGCCTTCCTTTTTTCGTAATTGTTGGGATAATTGTGATGTCTTTTGCACCACTTGACATTACTTTGTCTGCGACATAAGAGAGCATCTCGCCTGTGATGTCGTCAACGTTTGTCTCAAGGATGGCAATAGAATCTGAGTGCAGGTTTCTTGAGTGGTTTCCCCGTACTACTTTGAGTACGTTTGAGAAGTCTTCAAAGTTTTTTTGGCCTGCGCCGTATCCCACTGCACTGATTTTCATTTGAGGATAATACTCAACACATCTGTCAGCAAGGCTTGAAAGTATGCTTGCGCCAGTCGGCGTTGTAAGCTCGTCTTTTACTTTGCTGCCCCTGATCAGTATGTCTGATTTTTCAAATATTTCAAGTATTGCACCTGCCGGATTTGAGACTGTACCGTGGGAAAAGCTCACAGTGCCACTTCCTACAGAAACGGGCATGGTGAGAATCTCTTCATCAAAGCAGCCAAGGTCATCAAGTGCCACTGCGGTTCCAACGATGTCAATTACGGTATCGATGCTTGCAGCTTCGTGGAAATGCACCGAGTCTTTTGAGACGCCGTGTATTTTTGATTCAGCAGATATCAGAGTTTCGATGCTGTCTTTTGCAAACTTGACTGCTTTGTCTGAGAGTCCTATCTTTTGTGCAGTCTTTGAGATGCAGTTTTGAATCTCGGTTCCCTTTCTTTCGCGATGGTGTTCATCTAATTTCAGAACAAGCGAAATAGCATTGATTCCATGTTTGTCCACCTTTTTGAAATCAATTTTCTTAATTGAAGATCCATGCAGGTAGTTTTGTGAAGTGCTGACGCCGTCGATTATCTTTGATTTTTTTGCCCCAAGGTGCACAAGTGAGGACAGCATCATGTCTCCTGAGATTCCAGCTATTTGTGGATCAATTACTAAAACCATGGAATTGCAAGAACTGAAAATGCATATAAATTGTCATTTTTGAAGAGGCGCCCCAGATGTCCCGATTTTTGAGCGTACCTTTTTGATTATCTTATCTGGGCAGACATGTTGTGATTTTTTTGTGCTTGCTAATTTTTTGGGAACAGTTCTCATCGTTTGCTGTAAGACCAGCTGCAGTCGTTGACGACATCACCGCAAGTGAATTTCTTTGTCAGGCAGTGTAATGTTCTTTGATGCGTTTAACAGTTGTCGATTTTGGCGTAAATGCTTCAATAGATTTAATTATTGTACAAAGTCGTCGCAAAATATGATTACGATTATTGGTTCTGGCAAAGTTGGCGGAGACGCAGCGCTGTTTTGTGCACTCAAAAAATTAGATAGAGAGATCTTATTACTTGATGTTATCAAGGGACTCCCCCAAGGCGAGGCAATGGATCTAA
>JBKBQK010000031.1:0-12632 GCA_046292705.1 Candidatus Nitrosotenuis sp.
TCATGCATACAAGGAGCTATGCAAGACCATCCGCCAAAAAGAGGTCACACAAAGAAGAGCGACACAGATTCTCAGCGACATTGAGCTTTCAGGCCTTATCACTGGAAAAATAATTCATCAAGGCATGCACGGAAGGACAAAGAAATTCAACCTAACAGTTCAGCCAGAAACTGTCAAAAAAGCGTTCCAAAACGATATAATTTTGGCAGATGTTTTGTAGTTTTATTGTGCGAAGTCTTTGGTGTAGACTTTAAACGTCTTCAAATTAACTAGGACTGCTACACCACAAGTAGGCACAATTCCAACACCCGCCTGAAACGGCGTCTGTTGTTGCCAAGCCCCGGAATTTACAAGTAGAATATTCTTGTACAAATCAAGTTCCACATAGTGCACATGACCTGTGTGGAATATGTCGGGAACATCATCAATCACCAAATGATCCTCCAATTCAGGCGCCATTGGTGTCTGGGCTCCATAAATGGGACTTAGGTGTCTTGCCTTTAGGAGGTACTGCATCACTTTGGTGGGGTGGTCATAACTTAGCCCAGGTGTCGTCTTTACAATGTCGTCGACGCTTTGTCCGTGAAATATGAGAACCTTGACACCATTTAGCGAGATCATTGCTGGGTTGCCGATCATAAAGAAGTTCTTTCGCCCCCACAAATCAGGATTGTATTTTGCAGGCATCGCCGGCTGCGGCAGCGCCCTCCTTCCAGGATCATGGTTCCCCGGAGATATGAAGACCTTGATGTGTTTTGGAATCTTGTTTAGAATCTCAAAGACTAATCGTAATTGTTCAGAAGAATCAAAGGCAACCAACTCCTTATCTTGATTTGGGTAGATACCGATTCCATCCACTACATCACCCCCAATTACAAGAAACCTGACTTTGCGGGCTATGGGATCAGGGCTAGACAACCAAGAAATCAACTCCAAAAACTCCTTTTCCATAAAGAACTTGCTACCAATATGCAGATCAGAGACAAACAAAGCATACGTCTCGGTTCTTGAACGGTTTGCTGCATGATCCGGAATGTCCGGCAGTATGATGTCTTTGACAATAAATCCACCATTTTTACTTGCAACTATCTTCAACATCACGAACTGATCCATTAGTAGTCTGGTTGCTGTTTTTTGGAGATCTTCATCTATTACGATCGTCTCAATTGAGCCGGTTGGATCATCGATAGTCACCCTTGTAACGTTTCGGTCTGTTCTGCGTTCAGAAACAAGTCCGCAAATGTAGACCTCATCTTTTGATTTGATGGTGATTGCCGTAGATACCGGCTTGAGCATTTTTGCTTCAGGTCGGTCGGACATTATTTTTTTGAGCTTTGTGTATCTGCTTGTAAAAAGTGCAATAAAACCCTCTACTCCTTCAGAAGAGGCTATCTTTGTAGTAGGATCAAAGAGGATCTCGTGATGGTCATCAATCTCCTCATCTTCTTTTATGCCAAGAAACGACTCTAGATCCTTTTGCGAGATCAGATAGAGCCGCTGCTTTTCTTTTTCCCTGACTACCTGCTTGATTATACGCTCAAGCTCCTCTACATCAACCTGCTCAAGCAGTTTTAGAGCGTCTGGGTGGATTTGAAAGCCGCGATTTAAAGCAAAATCTAATGCAGCACTCAAATCTCTTATCATAATAAACTACCAACAAATTACGATTTAATTAAATCTCCGCAAATACAACAGCTCAAATAATCAACGCAAAAACTACCAGTGTTGAAAAAGAGAATAACATTCTTCTTTGTATTTTTGGCCGTTTTTTCTGCCACCTTTTCTCTTGGAGCTCAAATGGAGGTTCCAGAAGAAGATGCCAAGATATTTCTTGACGAATTCAACAAACTTCTCGAAGCGCTCCGCGGAGAAAATTTTGGGGTAGAGATATTTTTGCACAACGCGCAGATCGCCTTGCCGATGTTCGTGCCTGGGTTTGGTGTAGGGTGGGGAATATTTTCTGCATTCTCTACTGGTTTTGCCTTTGCAGCATTAGCTACGACTGAGCCACTTCTGGCACAAATTCCACCAATTGCGATGATCTTTGCAACACCCTTCGGACTGATGGAGCTTGCAGCATACTCAATTGCCATGTCACGAAGCTTCATACTAGTTGTAGCCCTCTTCAAGAAACTCCCCATTTTGCCACAATGGAGGCACATTGTAATAGAGATCGGCATTGTTGTAGCCTTGTTACTTGCAGGAGGTATAATTGAAGCATACATGATTGAGACCTTCTCTGGCTCAGAGGACATACTCAGGGATAAAACGTTAAACGAGAAAATTTACGGGCTTTGACAAAAATAATTCATTAACAAATTATAAACAAAATCAACTCTTGATTATATTATGAAGTATGTGGTATTTTTAGCCGCAATTTTGCTAGGCGCAGGCTGGCTTTTATTTGAGGATGCCAACGCTCAACTTGCTACAAATAAAGCATTCTCACTTACCGGGAGTGGTTTTGCAACAACAAAAACACAGATCTCCGACACAAACATTGATCTTCTGTTTCTTACCACTAAAACAAAAACCACTTCAGGTTTTGGCTTGCAAAGTGGTATGATTGTAATTGATGATGTGGAGCTCAACCTCTCAGATCTTAATGGCATCATAATGGCAGACGGCAGAATTTTCAGGGTCACTTCCACTGCATCAGATTCTACAAACGAGTTTAGTGTAAGAATTTTGGGCAGACTAGTGGACAAAACAAATACTGAATCCATTTACACCATCAGTGGTACTATAACTGATGCCAACAAAGCCACAACGAAGCTTATCTATACTGCAAAAATCTCAGAGATAACAACACAACAAACTCAAACCGCAAGTAAGACCACCACTATAATAAAGATTCTAAAGGGTGCCGCAACCCCCTCTGAGAGAACTTACAAAGACCAAATAGCAGGATTTACCTTCAAGTATTTTTCTGAAGACAGAGTTACAGTACACCCCGGCAGCACCATAACTTTTGTAAATGAAGATACAGCATCCCACACTCTCAAGAGTGGTACGGCAAACTATGTCTCGCGGCACAAGACGTTTACACCGGATGGCAAGATCTCAAGCGACGAGATACTTCCTGGCAAGTCTTGGAGTGTTACATTTGATGAGCCAGGATTTTATAGGTTGTTTGACAAAGACTATCAGTGGATGGACATGACGATATTTGTCATAGATTCATCAAAAGTTCAAAAAACGAAAACACCACTAAACTAGTCTTCAAAATTAACATATGACTCCAATTTGGACTGGTTGATCACCATTACTGAAAGCTCAGAAAACTCTTTGCCTTCCAAATCCTTTACAGTTCCTACAAACTCTGTTTCTTTGTCGGTGGTAAGGAACTCAAACACATGCACTCTCAATGTAGACGTATCAAACCCGTTTGTTTTTAGATAGGCCGCAATCTCAGACTGCATAAAATGTTTTTTGGGCTCCCTTGGCCACGGCCTTGGAACCACTATCACACTAAAGCCATCAAGCAAAGCTTTTTGCAACTCAAGTTTTTTGTCTTCGATTGGAGTGGTTACATGCATAGTAATCACTTTGGACTTGTCTAATGGAACCATTGCCTTTGCTGCAGCTACTTGAATTGAGGATATGCCAGGTATGATCTCGACGTCCCCAAAGATCTCAATTAATCTGTCAACTACTTCAGATTCAGAAAAACTAACATCACCAGTGAAAGGGATCAACAGTTTTTTATCGCCCAGAGTTTTTGCAATTTTTTGATAAGCCTCTTCCTGATTCTTCATGGTTACCTCATGAACTTCTTTTCCACCAAGGAAGGGCTCAATTGTGTTCAATGTGTACTTGTAGCCAATTATGACATCGGAACTACGTATGGCCTCTTTTACAACATCTGTGACATATTTACTCGATCCAGGCCCCACACCGACTGCGTACACTTTTCCCAACTTACTTTGCAATCCTATTTTTGATGTATGTGACTACCGGCGTCCAATCTACTTTGAGAAACTTTACAGCATCTTTAACGGGATAAGTTACCCAATCTCTTACAATCGATAACTGAAACCTTTTTTCTTTTTCAGGAGTTTTGAGCTTCAGTAGTAAAACTGTACCCCATGCTTTTTCCTGTGATTCAACATCAATAACTTGGTCGAGTGAATATTCTTCATTCTTTTCGTTTTCCAAATCAACCATCAGATCTTTTTCATCATAACCATCATGTGTAAGCATAGTGTTGCTAGACTTCATTAAGGTGAGGATCTGTCTTTGAACTGCGGCTTTCCACCAATTCGGATTTGCTTCAGTTTTTGTTACAAACATGATGTGTTTGTTAGTAAGAAAGAACATGCATTCTTTCCCTTTTGAAAATAATTTTTTTTCTTCCTTCCACACAGAAAGCAAATGAGTTTGAATCTTTTCTGTTTCATCCATATCTAACCAATATGTTGACTTGTTAAAAACTAATTCAATTAGCTTTTATTTAAGCTCAAAAAAGAAACCACGTTGAAAATTATTCTAGTTGTCTTATTGATCTTTGGAAGTATCATAGCATATGGCATGCCGGCTTTTGCCGAAACGGAAATCTCAGACAAAGTGGTTGTGCTGCACACACAATCGGGAGACATGGTAATAGAATTATTTCCGGCCGATGCACCAAGGACAGTAGAAAACTTTCTGAACTTGACCGAACGTGGCTTTTATGACAGAACCGTCTTCCACAGAGTGATCAAGGACTTTATGATTCAGGGTGGAGATCCAAAAACAAAACCTGGTGGGTACCAGAAACTTGAGGAGTGGGGAACAGGTGACGCCGGTTACACAATACAAGGTGAATTCAACACAATCAAACATAAGCGGGGAATCGTATCGATGGCAAGGGGTGCAGACCCAGATAGTGCAAGCTCACAATTCTTTATTGTTCACCAAGACTCACCACACTTAGATCGAAATTATGCAGCGTTTGGACGCCTTGCAACAGCTGCAAGCTATGAAACACTAGACAAAATTGCAAATTTGGAAACTGGAAAAGAAAACACCAACTACATTCCATACCAGTGGGGACAAGGTGAAATTCTCAAAGCGGAAGTAAAGAAGCGCTCAGAAATAACTGATTTGCTTGAGCAAGGAGAACCAGAACGCGTAGCTGAAGCACCAAACCAATCACCACAACCATACAGCAGTGCAAAATTCGGATTTTCATTTGAAGCACCAACAGGATGGTTTGTTCAAGAACCACAAAAGAAAACACCCGAGACGCCAGATGTCGTAGTAGTTGGGAACAGAATAGGAGGATTTACACCGGCAATTTCGATTTCAGTAAAAGAAACAGAAGGTGCCTCACTTGCTGATCATGTCGCAGAAATCAAAAAATCAATACAAAAAGCACTTGATGCCGGCATTCTCACGATCCTAAACGAAGAAACTACCACCATCAATGGCCATGAGGCATTCGTCAGGGACGCAACAGGCAGATTCAACATGACTTCGGGAACAATAAATGTGAAATTCAAAGAGATCGTCCTCAAAGGGCCAACTAAATTCTATATTCTTACATACACGAACACTGAAAATAACTTTGATGCAGGTCTACCAAAATTTGACAAAGTGGTAAGCACGTTTAAGATAGAAGATGTGGGAGAGATAGTGGACGTCCCTACAGACAAAAACAATGGTGGTTGTTTAATTGCAACTGCGACGTTTGGCACAGAGCTTGCCCCCCAAGTTCAACTGCTAAGGGAGATACGAGATAGCACGGTATTTTCAACAACCTCAGGCGCTTCGTTTATGAACGCTTTCAATAATGTCTACTATTCATTCTCACCTATGGTGGCGGATTGGGAAAGGCAAAATCCGGCCCTAAAAGAGGCAATCAAAGTAGTTTTGATGCCCATGCTCACCACACTATCTATACTCAGCTACGTCGAAATCAACTCGGAATCAGAAATGCTGGGCTATGGAGTTGGTATAATTTTACTGAATGTGGGACTGTATCTTGTAGCACCCGCAATCGTAATTGCAAAATTGGGCAAAAAAATCAGTGCAAGAACCTAGGTAGCTTCTTTGCCACATGCGCCAATGACATCCTTCCGGGGCCCATGGTGATAATTGTCAGGTTTGCAGCAAGTAGGATTAGATCAATCTCAAAGCCTCGCTCACCAGTCAAACTGGCTGCGTCTTTTACATGAAATATTGCACCAAGCATGATTATGGACAAAAGCGAAGACGATATTCTGTTTAGAACACCAATTATCAACAAGATCCCAGGAACCGTTTCTGCGAGGGCAATTGGCATCTGCATTTCTGCCGGCAGGCCCTGACTTGACAAAAAGCCGACAAAACCCGCATTGAATTTGCCAGTCCCATGTACTATAAAGATAACACCTACCGCGAGCCTGATTCCCAAGTGCGTAATATCGTTAAATTTTGACTCTCTAATACTTGCGTCCAACACATGGCATTGACAAATGATACAATTAAAGTCTATTTCCCCTAATTCGTACAAGTTGTCAAATTCAAAGTCTACGTCAATAGAATACAAAAAGAGACTGATCAAAACCTGGAATGAGATAGCACCACGTTACCACAAAAAATGGGCAAACCGCAACGTGGGACCGTTTCAGAGCACAACCAAACTTGTCCTTGCTGCACAACTACGCCGAGGCCATAGAATTCTTGACTTAGCTTGCGGCACAGGAATTGTCACAAACGAGATCCTCTCAAAAATCGGACACACAGGCCACATAGTAGGAGTCGACAGCTCAATCTCTGCGATAAAAATAGCAAAAAGATGGCTAGCTGGGAATTCAAACGTAGATTTTGTCATAGCTGATGTGGAAAATCTATACTTTAATGAAAAGTTTGACGCAATAACATGCCAATACGCATTATTCTTTTTTCCAAATGCTGACCTAGTACTTCAGAACATAAAACATTGCTTAAAGAAAGGCGGCAACCTTGCAATCGCAGTACACGGGGCGCGAGACTCCGTTCCATATTTTAGCAGCGTCATTGACGTTGCAACAAAATTTATTCCAGATTACCTCACACCATGTGCCCCAGATCTGGATAGATTTGGAACAAAATCACACCTAAGAAAGGCAGTACACAATGCAGGTTTCACGAACATCAAAATAAACGAGTTTGTATTCTCGTACAGTCCAGGAACTTTTGCGCAATACTGGTCTGACTACCTCAAATACCTAGCAAAACCCCTCAAAGAAAAAATAGACAAACTAACACCAACTCAGAAAAGCCAGATGCGAAAACAAGTAAAAGAAAAAACCCAATCTTACACAAAGAATGAGAAAATAATTTTTCCTTGGAAGGTATTAGTTCTACACGCAACAAAGCCCTAACAAAAATTGTTGGGCTTCCAATGAACACCATTGGAAGCACATACCAACAAATGACTCCACTTGTATCTATGTTGTTATGAATTGTAATTAGGCTTGAGTGTGTATGAAATGAACAACATGCGATTGTCACAAATCAAGCAGCACGAACCTAGATGACGATCAACTCTTTTGTAAATTTGTGCAAGATTTCTGGTCTGTCCCTTACTATAACAGAGTCCTCAATTCTGACTCCGAATTTTTTTGGAATGTAGATGCCAGGTTCCACAGTAATAGCCATGTTTTTTTGCAACTTTGTGCTACTTTTTTGACTGATGGTCGGCAGCTCATGCACCTCAAGTCCTATTCCATGGCCTGTAGAATGAATAAAATATTTACCATATTTTTTTTTGTTGATGTAATTTCTACACGCGTCGTCAACGGACTTGCACGGTGAATTCGGCCTCACAGCTTTGAGTCCAAGCTCCTGAGACTCCCTTACAATATCGTATACTTGTTTTGCTTGCTTACTTACAGAGCCCAATCCGAATGTGCGTGTTGCGTCGCTTACGTATCCCTCATACCGTAGTGTGAGGTCAACTACGATCAGATCGCCGTCTTTGAACTTTCTATCAGTTACTTGCGCATGTGGTAACGCGCCATTCTGGCCACCGGCGATAATTAAAGGGTTCAAAGTGGACTTATAGCCGGTACTAAACATACGTCGTTCCATGGCAAATGCCATCAAGATTGCCTGAAGCTCAGACTCTCGCAACCCACACCGTATCTTCTTTAAACAAAGCTCATACATCTCGTCAATTATTGCCGATGCCTTTCTGAGTACTGTCACTTCTTTTGCATCCTTTACCTCTCTTGCCCGATAGAACGGGTCAGTCGAATGCAGCAATCCAGGTACTAATTTTTTTAGGACCTGCATCGTCGCATAGCTTTGACAGTCTGTGCAGACCCTCTTTTTCTTTAACCTACTCGCTATGGTGGAAATCATTCCAACTCCACGCTCTGCTGTAATGACTGTGCAGTCCACAGATTCTTCTTTTGCCCTACCCACTTCAAGCTCAGGCGCAATTATTGTGGCATCTCCATCTTCTAAGACTGCAACAGCTTCTCCCCAGAAACCAGTAGTGTAAAACAAATTCTCAGGCTCAAAACAAACCACCACATCACAGCCTAGTTGTTGCGCGTGCCTTAGCAGATTCTTTCGTCGTAGCTTCATGCGTGGACTGGGTTTTGTTTGAATTTATTATTTGTTGCATAATTTGGCACTGTTAAGTTTGTATAGTGGAGTCAAAACTTTTGCAATGTTGGAAGAAAAAAGAAAAGTAGTTGCATTGCTATCTGGCGGCCTAGACAGCCAGCTAGCTGTAAAAATGATGCAACAGCAAGGCTTTGAAGTATCTGCAGTTGCGATCAAGACACCATTTTGTGATTTTGACTGCGGCCGTGGATGCGGATTCGAAATAAGAGAAAGGGCAGACGCACTTGGAGTAAACCTCAAGACAGTCTATCTTGGCGACGAATACATTGAGATGTTAAAAAATCCAAAATATGGGTATGGTTCTGGCATGAATCCATGCATTGACTGTAGAGCCATGATGTTCAAAGCTGCAAAAAAACACATGGAGGAGATAGGCGCTGATTTTATAATTTCCGGTGAAGTTCTAGGACAAAGACCTATGAGTCAGCACGGCCCTGCACTCAAAACAATTGAAAAAGAATCTGATCTTGAAGGTTACATCGTCAGGCCCCTGTCAGGTGCACTACTGCCAAAAACAATTCCGGAAGAAAACGGCCTGATAAAAAGAGAACAACTTGGAATGATCCGAGGACGTACGAGAAAACCACAATTACAATTGGCAAAAGAATTTGGAATCGAAAATCCACCAAACGCAGGTGGGGGGTGTCTTCTCACTGATCCTGCATTTGCAATAAGAGCAAAAGATCTTTTCAAACACACCAACACTCCCACAACAAACGACATTGATCTTCTCAAAATTGCAAGACACTTCAGACTGGATGAAAAAACAAAACTCATAGTTGGAAGAAATAAAGACGAAAATGAAATGATAAAATCATTGGCACTTCCAGGCGATGTGATATTCTATGCAAGAGATCATGCAGGCCCAGTTGCACTATTGCGTGGCAAAAACATAGAGACACACAAACAACTCTGTGCAGCAATAACTCTGCGATATTCTGATGCTCCAAAACAACAAGAGGGTACAATCATAGTGGAAGAAGACGGCGGTGCCACGAAATCAGAAATCATAACTGACTCTGCGCAAGAACAAGATTACATAAAATACAGAATTTAGCTGCAAGACTGAAAACTCGTTCGTATTCAATGCGAAAGACTTTTTGAGGGAGTAATCCACATCATAGTTAGATGCAAAAACAAGAAAGCCCCACATACCTCAAGGCCATAACAATTCGGGATCCAAGCGACATACACTCAATCAAAGACGACATGAAAAAGAACATGATATTGATTTTGAGGGTGACACCGCTTGCGCAAAAAGATGTGGAACAGCTTCGAAAGCTTGTAGAAGAACTATACGCTCAAGCAAAGAATTTCAACGCAGACATTGCAAGACTCGGCGAAGAAAGAATTATTGTCACACCACCTGGCGTAAAGATCTGGAAGCCAGAGTATGATCTGAAATAATATTAAAACAAAACGCATCATTTCTACGTCCCATTAATATCAAATAATTTTCGATAGCTTACAAAATGCAAAAGATTCTAGCAGTATTTTCTATATTTGTAGTGTTGTTGCCATTTCAAGGACTCGCATTTGCTGATGATGAACCATTCAAAATCCTTGCACAATGCGAAAAGATATTCCCAGATCTAGAAAAACTTGGCAAAGCAAAGTTTGAGCAACGTTACCTTCACTTTACACATCTCCGTAGCTGTTACGTGTTGTATAACGATCTGATCTGGTATTCAACCAGCGAAGATCGCACACAAAGACTAACTGAATTACTTGAAAGGCCGCAGTTAACCATCCCAATAAGGGATAGATTTGTTCAGAGCGAAAACATACCACAATGGATCAAAGACGACGCCACACGCTGGCATCAAGGAAAAGAAAAAGATAGCATCTTTTCTTATGGCATAAGATACATGATAAACTCAAAGATGCTGTACTCATCGATCAGCTCTTTTCATCCGCAAAATTGCGATCCTGACTCGATCTGCATTTCAAAAAATGATTATCTAAAATATTCAATTAAGGACAGCCAAATCGACGACACCATCAGCCAAACCCACACCTTTGTAGATGCTGATGACTCAATCACGGTAAGCATCACAGAGATATCCAAAACTGGCAGGAAGATGGATCTGCTCAGAATGCAAAATGATGGTCTGATAAAGGGCGATCAGAAAAAACACTACCAGTTTGTACACAAAATACCTTTGAAGATCGGCGCAAAAATATCTTCGATTCATGACCTAGTAATCACTGAACAGATCCTCTACCCATTCAAAGATGCAAAAAGAGAGGCATTCTTGGCGTGGGATGCAACAAAACAATATCATGAGGTAATAGACAGGCAGACTGGCGTAGTACTTTACGCAAAACAAGAAAACAGGATCCTCAAATCAGAATGGTCTGCAAAATTAGTGGAGACCAACGTCTTTACAAAAGAGATCAAAATAAAATACGAAGACATGAAGATACCCTCATGGTTTAGGTCCACAGTAAAGTGGTGGACAGAGGGAAAAATCCCCGATAAAGAGTACCTAGACTGCATCAGCTATCTGCTTAAGAACAACATAATGCAGATTTAGCTTAAAAGAGCCTGATTGCTTCTTGGACTTGGGGATAATGGGCCGGAACCCTAAACATTCTGCGAATGTTGAGCGCCAAATTTTCACACTTTCTTCGCTCGCCATGGTTTACAAGCACGCGTCTCAGCTTTGGTCGCAATTTGTGCACAAATGACAACAACTGGTTGTAGTCACTGTGGCCAGAAAATCCATCAAGCTTTACAATAGAACAGTTAATGTTGACTACTTCGACTTTACCCTCTTTGCCCATGAGTGACACCTGTTTTGCTCCATCCAAAACTCGGCGGCCAAGGGTGCCGTTGACTTGGTATGAAACAAAGATTATCCGATTCTTGTTGCCAGGTGCAATATTTCTAAAGTATTCTAGAACCGGACCGCCTTCCAGCATACCTGATGTTGCCAAAATGATGCATGGAGTTCCGTCCCGTAGTGGTTCTTCTCTTGCATCAGAGTGCTCTATGTTTGTGAAATATTCTGAATCAAATGGGTTGTCATCTGTTTCAAGAATCTTTTGTCTAAGCTCTCTTGAAAGATATTCTGGGAAGGCCTCGTGGATCGCACTTGCTTCTGCAATCATTCCCTCCATGAATACTGGCGCTTCGACCATCTGGCCAGCTTTCATGTAATAATCAATTACCATCATTATCTCTTGGGCGCGCCCTACTGCCGGAATAGGGATGAGGACCTTACCACCGTCTACAAGAGTGTTGTTTACTGCGTTAATGAATGCGGATTCTACTTCCTGTCTTGTTGGTTGTATGTCTTCTCTTGCACCATAAGTGCTCTCAATTAACAAAGTCTCCACTCTCGGATAGTTCCATGAAGCACTCTCAAACAAAATGCTTTTTCCAAATTTAATATCGCCAGTGTAGACAAAATTGTGATCACCATTTCCGATGTGGAAGTGGCATGTCGCAGATCCAAGTATGTGTCCTGCGTTTGAAAACACCAGTTTGATGTCTGGCGCAATATCCGTGACAGTGCCGTACGGAATGGTTATGGTCTGTCTCATTATCTGTTTGACATCTCTTTCAGCATACAATGGTGCACGGCCTTGAGCTGCAGCCACTTTGACTGCATCAAGCTGAATCAAATTCATCATAGGAAGTGTGGGTTCAGTGCAGTAGATGGGTCCTTTGTATCCGTACTTGCACAAAACCGGCAGAAATCCTGTATGATCTAAATGTGCATGGCCAATCACGACCGCATCTATTTCATCAAGTGTTACGTTAGCCCAATCAAGTCTTGGGAATGCCTCAGCTGGAGTCCTTGCACCTGGATTAACACCACAATCAATGAGGATCTTGCTTTCCGGCGTGACAAGCAACATGCTTGAGCGGCCCACCTGACCAAAACCTCCAAGTGTCAAAAGCGAGACTTCAGATTTTTGCGCAAGTCGTGGTCGGAATATGCTCTCGCCAATCTGTTTGAGGTGTTTTGCCCTCTCTGTTGAGGAAACTTGGAGATTGTAGTTTATGGCCTGGATGGTGCTAGACTGACTTGTAGTCGCCTTTC
>JBKBQK010000032.1:0-12097 GCA_046292705.1 Candidatus Nitrosotenuis sp.
TGTGTACGTGGGGCCAGACCTTTGAAGAGTCAAGGCGCAGAATGCTCAACGCGCTGGATGATTTCTACGTCCAGGGTGTAGAGACTTCAATTCCACTCTACAAGACCATCTTAAAAACAAAAGAGTACAAGAAGGGCGAGCTATCCACTGACTTTTTGAAAAGGTACAACATCATTGAGAAGCTGACAGAAGACATCAAGGCAGAAAAATCTGAAAAGAAAGACGTAGCACTTGCTGCAGCTGTGCTCCACTCAGAATACTTCAAGAGCAGAGTGACCAGTCCGACTAGCAGCAACAACTGGAAAAGCAAATTGGTGTAGGTATGGAATACAAAATTGAAGACATTGAAGGTATATTTAATGCTGAAATACTCAAAAATCTCGGAAACAATGAATACGTAATTAAGATAGATTCACGCGAACACCAACTAAAAATTCTGCACATGGATTCAAGAGGAATCGAATTCATTTTAGATCAAAAGCACCACAAGGTCAAATATGTTGAAAACACTACTTCACAGATGAACTTGATTGTAGATGGAACACCAGTCAAACTAAAACTGAACTCAAAATTCGACGAAATAGTTTACAAAAACAGTGGCGGTGGTACCGGCGCCGACGCACAAACCAATCTTCACAGCCAAATCCCAGGTAAGGTGGTCTCAATTAACGTCAAGGAGGGAACCAAAGTCAAAAAAGGCGACACCATTTGTGTCTTAGAGTCGATGAAGATGCAAGTTTCAATAAAGTCTCACAAAGACGGAGTGGTCAAAAAAATCAGAATCAAAAGTGGCGGCTCTGTTGCAAAAAACGACGTGATTGCAGAAATAGAATAAAAAACCTCAGTTTCCTTTTTTGAGGAAATCTATTATCTCTTGGTAGTTTGGTTCAACAAGAGGATTGTCTGAGACCCACTTGTACACTACCTTTCCATTCTCATCAACAATAAAGACGGAGCGCTTTGCGGCATCGTACCCTTTGACATGCAAAAGATCTGGCATCAATATGTCATAGTCTCGGATTGTTTTGCTTTTGTAGTCACCAAGTACTGGGAAGTTGAGGTTGAATTTTTCTGCAAACGCCTTGTTTGCAAACGGTCCGTCATTT
Organism: Candidatus Nitrosotenuis sp.; assembly: GCA_046292705.1. Taxonomy (GTDB): domain Archaea; phylum Thermoproteota; class Nitrososphaeria; order Nitrososphaerales; family Nitrosopumilaceae; genus Nitrosotenuis. Next base: position 1,107 of record JBKBQK010000032.1, read on the forward strand.
GAAATTCCGATTACTTGGGCTCCTAACTTTTGGATCTCGCCCCACCTGTCTCTGAATGTACACATCTCATTTGTACACACAGGTGAGCTTGCGGCAACAAAAAAAGACAAGACTACTTTTTTGCCACGAAATTCAGACAGTTTTCTCATTTTTAGGTCGGTGTCCACAAGCTCAAACTCTGGCGCCATATCTCCAACGTTTACTGCCATGTAAGAAAACTTAGCGTCGTTGTATATCAATCATTATGAAATTTTTGATCGCAAAATTTTGTCCAATTTTTTGCATACCTTTTTATATAAACAATCTGGGTTGGAAGCTGAATTGGTTGGGGAATATGCTGCTGACTATAGTCATGTTCTTCTGATGTTTGGTTTTGCTATAGTGGCAGTTGGGCCGGCACTTTTGATATCTCGTATGATCTCACCACGTAGGCGTAGCAACCCAGTCAAATTCCTTCCCATGGAAGCAGGTCAGGTTCCAAAAGGCGAAGGAAGAACCCACTTTATGATGCAGTATTATGCTTACGTTCTAATGTTTGTGGTCTTTGATGTCATGGCAATCTTTTTGTATGCGTGGGGTAGCTCGCTTTTGCAGCTGCCAAAGACTGCTACCTTGCCGATCATTGCATTTTTAGGAATAATGTTTGCGGCAATGGCGTTTGCATTATATCAGTCAAAGAGGCGAAACATATGGTGACACTAAATACTCAATCAACGCATAGTTCGGGCAAGGGATTGGATTGCTAAAGGATCTTCTTACACCACACAATGCCAATGTATTTGTGGGAAAGCTAGGCGATGTCCTCGTCAAAGCAGTCGACGCACCACTTGGCTACGCCATTAACTGGAGTAGACTGTGGTCTCTTTGGCCCGTACACATCGAAACTGCATGCTGCAGTGTCGAATTTGGGGCTGCGTCTGGTCCAAGATACGATGTCGAGAGATTCGGAATCATAGAGGCATTCGGGTCTTTGCGACAATGCGACCTAGTCGTAGTGCAGGGAACCATCACAAGAAAGATGGCGCCACGATTAAGGCTGGTCTATGATCAGATGCCAGAGCCAAAATACGTAATAGCAATGGGAGCATGCGCAATAACTGGAGGGCTGTATTTTGATTCATACAACGTCCTGCCGGGAATAGATGGCATACTGCCAGTAGATGTGTACGTACCAGGATGCCCCCCTAGACCTGAAACACTGATTCAAGGATGCATGCTACTCCAAGAGAAAATCAAAAGGATGAAGGCTAGGTAGAAGATTCTGATGAGCACAGAAGAAGCAAAACCAGTAGCAAAACCAGAGCCAAAAGAGCTTCCTGCATTTGAAAAATCAATTGCAGACAGAATAGAAAAAAAGTTTAGCTCAAAGGCAGCAATCGAGTTCGTCAAGCCTGATCGAATCAGAATCAAAGTAAGCAAAGAAAACATACTTGATGTTGCCAAATTTATTCGCGATGAATTACACTTTGATCACGCAGAATCTGTAACCGGAGTAGACTATCCTGACCAAAAAGAAATTGAGGTTGTGTATCACCTAGGATCCTATACAGATCCACAGCTTGCAAAACAAGTGCTGTCTTTGGCTACTAGGGCACCAAGAGAAGACAACCCAAATCCGGGAAACGACAGCACACGACTCCCCAGTCTTAGAGATATATTCTACAGTGTGGAGTTCCATGAAAGGGAGTGTTTTGAGATGCTTGGAGTTTACTTTGAAGGTCATCCAGATAACAGAAGACTCTTGCTCCCAGAAGACTGGGCGGATCTACCACCGTTACGAAAAGATTTCAAGATAAAAGGAAGATAAAGATGAGCGCGCAGCTACCACCCGGCCTACAAATAGAAAAACTCGATGAGCGAATAATGACACTCAACGTAGGACCGCAACATCCCGGATCCGGTCACATGAGGCTCATAGTCAAAGTGGATGGCGACTACATCGTGTCTTGCGATCCAGATCCAGGATACGTGCACCGCGGAGAAGAAAAGATGGCAGAGTACAGAAACTATATCCAAAACATTCCACATCTGGAGAGGCCGGTGATTCATGATTCTTGCAATATATTATACCCATACTGTCTTGGCGTCGAAGAACTTCTCGGCGTCGAAGTCCCAGAACGTGCCAAATACATCAGAGTTATCGCATCTGAGCTCAACAGATGTGTCTACACACAATACTGGCTTGCAATCTACGGGATCTTTTTGGGGCACTCCACCATGTTTATGTGGCCGGCAGGAGACAGGGAGCTCTTCATTGATGCGCTAGAAAAGATGACTGGTGCACGTGTAACTCACGCCTACTTTGTACCAGGAGGAATTCGCAATGACGTGCCGGCAAACTTTGAGGATATGATACTAAGACGAGTCAACTATTTTGAAAAACGCATCAAAGAATATGCAGCAATATTTTACGATAACCCAATTTTGATTTCAAGAACGCGTGATGCAGGAATCCTCTCACGTGAAGATGCGATACGACTTGGGACAACAGGTTCCACTTTGCGCGCAAGCGGAGTTGATTATGACCTAAGAGTCAAAGAGCCATATGATGTATACGATGAGCTTGACATCAAGGTAAACACACTCAAAGAAGGCGATGCATACGCACGCTCAAAGATACCATGGCTTGACATGCTGGAAAGCTGCAACATAATTCGCCAAGCAGTGCAAAAAATGCCCAAGTCCGGCTCAGTTAGAGTAAAGCTCAAACCAAACCCAAAAGGAGGAAACGACGAAGTCTACAAAAGAGTCGAGTCAGGACGCGGCTCACTTGGTTGCTATATTGTCTCACGCAGCCAGCCAGAACCATACCGCCTCAAGATGAGCGTGGGCTCGTTTAGAAATCTTATCTGCATGCCATATCTTCTCAAAGGCGAAAAACTCGGAAACATGCCAGCAGTTTACTGGAGTCTTAACTACTGGCCAGTGGAGGCTGACAGATAAATGTCTACGATTGCACCAAAATTCAGATTCAGTTACTTCATCAAGTCGATTCTTGATAATGTTTTTTGGGCAATAGTTCTGCTTACACTAGTGGGAATCCCACTGGTGCAGATACTTTTGTTCTATCTGGAACTGCCTGTCATTGGAGGCAAACTGCTCAACCCGTATCTTGCGTTTACCATTCTGGCGGATCCATCGAGGCAGATCCCACTATTCAAATCATTCATACAGACTGACTTTTTCAGAATTGCGATGTTCCCAGGATTTGGTTTTGCTGCACTACTTGCAGCAGGAACCATCTTTATTGAAAGAAAGATGCTTGCCAAGCTGCAGCTTCGTGTGGGTCCATTCTACTGTGGAAAAATTGAAGGTATCTTGCAACTAATGAGCGATGGCATCAAACTGCTCTCAAAAGAGATCATAATTCCTGCCAAGGCAGACAAGCCGATATTTTGGGCAGCTCCAATCCTCTTTGTGGCTACGGCTGCCGCCTTTGTCTCACTAATTCCAGCAGCCGGAGGCGGATGGGTGGTAGCTGATGTAGATGTCGGTGTAATTGCAGTCTTTGCAGTAATTGGATTCTTCCCAGTCATCACCGTGCTGTCGTCTTGGTCGGCAAACAGCAAATTCCCCTTCATCGGTGGAATCAGGGCACTGCACCAGATGGTCTCATTTGAAATCCCGCTTATTTTGTCGGTTCTTGGAGTGGTGATTCTTACGGGGACACTAAATTTGAGCGAAATTGTTGAAAGCCAGCACACATACTGGTGGATTGTCTTTTTGCCAATTGGCGCAATCGTGTTTTTCATTGCGATGCTTGCAGAACTTGAAAGGATCCCATTTGACTTGCCTGAGGCAGAAAGTGAAATAGTTGCCGGCTGGCTTACTGAATTCTCAGGAATGATGTACGGACTTGTTCAGCTCGGCTCGTATTTGAAACTGTATGCATTTGCAGCGCTTTTTGTGGTTTTGTTCCTTGGCGGATGGAACGGACCAAACGTGTGGCCACCATTCCCACCAGAAATAATTGAAGAGGGAATCGAGATGGGCCCAATCACTGCACGTTTCCCAGGACTTCCACTATTTGAACAACAAATGCTCAACGATGTCTTGTGGTTTGTAGTAAAGGTAGTCGGAGTCATCTTCTTCATCTTGCTTCCAAGAGGTGTCTTCCCAAGAATCAGAATTGATCTATTACTGCACATTGGCTGGTACAAATTAATCGGTCTTGCTTTTGTTAACATCTTTATAGCACTCGGCTTGCTGTATGCCGGAGTACTGGGTCCGGAGGGAATATTGTAAAATGGGAACCGCGACAGGAATCATCAAGGCACTTAACTCTGGAATCAAGCATCTTGCAGTTAAAAGATTCACACTCAGATATCCAGAACAGAAGCTAAAGTTTGTAGGAGACGGCTACCAGTTTGATCCTGCTACCGGCGTGGGCATTGCAGGATACAAGGGCCGACACATGCTCTTCCATGACAAATGCACTGGATGTCAGTTGTGTTCTATTGCATGCGAAGGCGTAGCTGAAGCAATCGCAATGGTAAAGGTACAAGAAGAGTGGAAACAAAACAAAAAAGCAATCATGCCACAAATCGACTATGGCAAATGTGTCTTTTGCGGACTATGTGTTGACGCCTGTCCTTTCTACGCACTATACATGACAAATGACTACGAATTATCTTCATTTACAAAGGAAGGACTGATCTACACACCTGCACAGCTACAGGTAAAGCCAAACGTGCAGCAGGACGCAGAAATCATCTTTGACAATAGAGGTGCGACACATGGCTGATGCAGTCTTTTTGGGCCTTGCAGTAATAACAATCGGCTCGGCAATAGCTGCACTAGAAATCCGTTCGCTGATTTACGGCTCTATTGCACTAATGGGAACGCTTGGTGGAATTGCCGGCTTCTTTTTGCTTTTGGACTCGCCGTTTGTTGCCATGTTCCAAATTGCAGTATACATTGGCTCAATTGCGGTCTTGATTCTTTTCACAGTAATGCTGGTAAGGCGACAGCTTATCTTCATCAAGGTTGAAGACAAGCGAAGAAGGTATGCTGGAATAGGCTTAATGCTTGTGATGATGGTTGCACTAGGCGCAATAATTCTAAGTTCTGGAATTAAATCGATTCAGACCGAAGAGCCGCCTGTGGACTTTAGGACAATAGGTGCAGACTTTCTGACGTACTACTGGCCGGCTCTGGTGTTGATGGGGCTTGTCTTGGCATCAGCTGTAATTGGAGCACTTACTTTGGCAAGAAGGGAGGATGTAACAAATGACCAATACCATGAGTGATTTTCTTATAGTTTCCATTGCGCTTTTGGCAATCGGGATTTACGGCATATCTGTGAAACGAAATGCAATTCGTATGCTTTTTGCAGTAGAGATAATAGTTAATGCAGCTAACCTAAACCTAGTTGCTTTTGCAAGATTTCTGCCAAGCAGCCATGGACAGACATTTGCGCTATTTTCGATTGCAATTGCAGCAGCCGAAGTCGGTGTAGGCCTTGCGTTGATCATAGTAGCGTATAGAATGTACAAGAACGTCGACATTGCTGAATTCAGGAGTCTGAAGGGATAGTGGAGTTCGCATTGCTGCAGGCAGTATTCCTGCCTCTCTTACTGGCACCAGTAGCTTATGTAATTGGACGTAAAGTAGGACCAAACGCTGCAACCTGGTTTACTTTTGGCCTGCTGTTATACTGTACATTCTTGTTAATTGATGTGGCTCTAAAGGGTACATACGAGGAGCACTATCAGTGGACAGGATTATTTGGCGAGTTTGGCTTCAAGCTGGATGGCCTGGCAATTCCTTTTGCAATCATAATTTACGTTCTGAGCACGGTACTTGCTTTGTACTCAAAACCATACATGCTCCACAAGTTCCACGAGTTCTTTGAAGAGCACGCAGGCCATTCTGCTGGCGTCTCACATGGGGGCCAGACGACGGCGCTCGTAGAGTCGGAAGGGTATACAAAATACGTCAACAACCAGTCTGGCTTGTACTTTGCACTGTATCTTGTGTTTGCGATGGGAATGCTTGGGACGGTGCTGGCTACAAATCTCATCGAATTTTACATTTTCTTTGAAGTCATGCTGATTCCAGGTTTCTTTTTGGTGGCGTTCTGGGGTGATGGTCCACGAAGAAGAATCTCATTGATGTTTCTGTTTTGGACGCACGTTGGTGCGGTAGTACTCTTACTTGGATTTTTGACAATAGGTCTGTCTGTTGGAAGCTTTGACTTTGCTGCAATACAAGAATCAAAGATCCCGCAAGATGTAGTCATGTTTGCCGCAGTGGCCATAATTTTGGGACTTGGCGTCAAGCTTGCCGCATTCATGTTCCATATTTGGTTGCCGTATGTCCACGGTGCCGCACCGACTCCAATTAGCGCGCTTTTGTCTCCTGCAATGATCGGAATTGGTGCTTACGGCATCTTTAGGCTGGTCATAGAATTTTTGCCAAACGTTTACTCTGAGCTTGCTATATGGTTGCACATCTGGGGTCTTGCCACAATGATTTATGGTGGCGCAATGGCACTGATGCAAGACGACGTAAAGAGGCTTCTGGCATACTCCAGTGTGAGCCAAATGGGATACATACTGTTTGGAATTGGTTCATACTCGACTCTGGGACTTGCGGGAGCAGAGTTCATGTATGTGACTCACGGCTTGGGCAAAGCTCTACTCTTCATGACTGCAGGAATCCTCATCGTACAGTGTGGCACTCGAAGCCTCACAAAGCTTGGAGGACTTGGAGGCAAGATGCCAATTACAGCCGTCTGTGGTGTGATTGGTGCGCTCACAATAGCAGGCGTACCACCAACGAGCGGCTTTATGGGCGAATGGACGCTATTTGCAGGCTCCCTTGATACCGCAGTAAAAGAAAATGCGGCTACTGGCTCTGTTCTAAGATATGTAATATTTGGACTCGGTCTTGTTGCAACTGTAATTACAATGTCGTATATGCTTTGGATGCTCAAACGTGTCTTCTTTGGAAAACTTCCAGAGCACCTCTCTCACGTAAAGGAGGCAAGCTGGTACATGACTGCACCTATGATGGTGCTTGCAGGATTTACAATAGTGGTTGGAATATACCCGGACATCTTCTTTGAAGATATAATACCGTACATGAAGGGAGTGCTTGGTGTATAATGGTTGAAGCTAGCATGACTGGATTTGTAATTGAAGCTGGGTCAATCAACGCCTGGCTTGTGTGGATCCTGCCGTTTGTTGCAGCACTGATCGTTCCTGCAGTAGGAAGGGTCTCCCACAGGGCCACTGGATGGGTGGCAATAGGATTTGCGGCAGCAAGCGCGCTTTCTGCGGCAACGATGTTTTCTGGGGCTTTGGAGGCACACGAAATACATGATCAAGTCAACTGGATCTCAACAATAGGCATCAAAGCAGGAGTGCTTGCCGATCCGCTTGCAGTAATTATGGCAAACGTTGTCGGCTGGATCTCATTTTTGATCATGGTGTACAGCACAGGATACATGAAAGGTGACAAAGACATTGTGAGGTTCTGGTTCTGGATGATGTTCTTTGTAGGATCAATGCAGCTGATAGTGCTATCAGATAATTTGCTTATGATGTTCTTTGGATGGGAAGGTGTAGGACTTGCGTCATACGCCCTGATCGGTTTCTGGTACAGGGACAAAGACAAAGACCACGTTGGTGTCAAAGGGCGCACCGTCTTGGGTCTTGCAGAGTACTACTCTCCAACGCACGCCGGAATGAAGGCATTCATCATGACCAAAGTTGGCGATATCATGATGCTTGCAGGTATGTTCCTCATCTTTGCGTTTGCAGGAACGTTTGGATTCAGAGAACTCATGCATGATACTGCATGGGCATCGGCAATGCAGGCACAGGGACTCTTGGTTCCAGCGGCGGTTCTGCTCTTTGGAGGCGCAATTGGAAAATCTGCCCAGTTCCCACTAAACGAGTGGTTGCTTGAGGCAATGACAGGCCCTACTGCTGTATCAGCTCTCATCCACGCAGCAACCATGGTCAAAGCAGGTGTCTTTTTGGTAGCAAGGCTTGGACCGCTGTTCTTTGCACTTGGCGCTGCGGGATTCTTAGTTGATGATTTCTTTATGGTGGTCGCATGGGTTGGCGCAATTACGGCGCTGCTTTTGGCAACACAAGGTATGGTAAATTCTGAGATCAAAAAAGTTCTTGCATACTCGACTGGCTCACAGATAGGTTACATGATGATGGCACTGGGGGTGGCAGGACTGTCACACCAGTTCGTTGACGGATACACCGCAGGATTCTTCCATCTTACGTCGCACGCAATGTTTAAGGCCTCGCTCTTCATGGCGGCAGGATCCCTGCTGCATACGGTAGGTTCTCGATTTATGAGCGATATGGGAGGTCTCAGAAAGCATATGAGAAAGACGTATGCATTCATGTGGGCCGCCGGTCTTGGTCTGATGGGAGCTCCATTTATCACCACCGGATTCTGGAGCAAGGATGCAATCTTTGCTGCAGTGTACGAGTCTGGAAGCACATGGGCGATGCCGCTATTTGCAATGGCAGTTTTGACTGCAGTGATTACTGCTTTCTATACCACAAGAATGATTGGGATGGTCTTCTTTGGAGACAAATCAAAGCACATCGAACACATAGAAAAGGAAGGACACCACATCCACGAAGCACCGCTTTCGATGTGGGTGCCATATGGAATCTTGGCTGTGCTGACAATAGGAATTGGTGTTGTGGGCCTTACTGCGGAGCAGGGAATTCATGAACTATTTACAGAATACCTTGCTCACACCTTCAACATAGAGTCAGAACACGTAGAGGAAAGCTCAGAGCTTCCATCATTTTTGGCAGGAATAAACCCCGTGGCACTGATGGCTTCTCTGGCAGCGTTTGCAATAGGAATAGGACTTGGTTATGTTTTCTATATTGGAAGGTTCGTAGATCCAGTCAAGTTTGTAAATTCAAACATCTTCTTTTACGCTATTCATAAGACAATTCTCAACAGGTGGTACCTAAACGCCATGATCTACTGGTGCTTCGTTGTCGCACCGCTGTGGATTGCAAGAGGCGTTTGGAGATACTATGAGAGGACTGTAATCGACACTGGTATGAATGTGGGCTTTGAGCGCGCAATAGGATGGGGCGCCAAAGTCGTGCAGGCAACGCAAACTGGCGTTGCGCAGTCATATTTGTACGTATTTGGAGCAGGAATTCTATTTGTGGTCCTGTTTTTGTTCATTTAGGGTGATACGATGATAGAGATTACCTCGACTCCGATAATTTTGGTGGCGATTCTTGGCACAATTGGAATGATACTGCCGATAATCAGCATAGCAAAGAAGGAAAGAGGATCAAACTCGCTGTATGCGGCAATTGCATTTGGCGCACTGATTGCATCAATTGGTTATGTAGTGTATGAGATTGTGACAGATCAGCTTCCATCAGGCTCTGTGTTCTCTGAGGATGTCTTGACAAATGACTCCTTTAGCAGCTTGTTTGCAATCGCAATGCTAATTGTTGCAATCATTACAACTGCTGGCTCGTTTAACTTTATGAGGGGACAAGCACACACACCGGTTTACTATTCACTTATCTTGCTTTCCACAATAGGAATGGTTCTGGTCGCGTACTCGACTGATCTTGTAATGCTGTTTGTGGCTTGGGAGCTGATGAGCATTCCCACATACGTTCTTGCCGGATTTATGAAAAAGAATCCAAGCTCAAATGAGGCAGCACTCAAGTACTTTTTGTTTGGCGCACTCTCCTCTGCAATCATAATTTATGGAATATCAATAGTGTACGGTCTGACAGGTACCACAAACATTGGCGGTGTGATATCCGGCCTTGCCCAAGTGGATCAGTCCATGATGCCGCTTGCACTGCTTGCAGTGGGAATGTTCATTGCAGGATTTGGTTTCAAGATGGGCCTTGTACCATTCCACATGTGGTTGCCTGACACCTATGAAGGGGCGCCTCCTACAATTACGGCGCTTCTTGCAGCAGGAACCAAAAAGGCAGGATTTGCAGCAGCGTTACGCGTCATCATAATGGGTACTGTGGCACTGAACCTTGACTGGACGCTGGCACTGGGAGTAATTGCAGTAATGACAATGACTGTTGGAAACATTGCCGCAATAATGCAGAAAAACATCTCAAGAATGCTTGCGTATTCCAGTATTGGTCATGCAGGCTACATTCTCATAGGACTTGCAGTTGCTCCATTTACGCCCCTTGGCATACAGGGATCTTTGTTCCACATCTTGAATCACTCAGTCATGAAGGGTGCAGCATTCATTGCCATTGCCGGAATCGTAACCACAATTGGCGTAACAAACATCGACAAGCTCAGGGGGCTTGGAAGAAAAATGCCGATCATGTCTTTGGGACTTGTAATATCGCTTTTGGCACTCGCTGGGGTTCCGCCTACTGCCGGATTCTGGAGCAAGCTCATCTTGTTTGGAGCTGCACTTGATCCTGCCGTGCCGTCGTGGGCAGCATGGCTTGCAATAGCAGGAGTTTTGAATTCGGCGCTCTCTGTGGCGTACTATGGTTGGCTAATTAGAAAGATGTACTTTGAGGGCGAGACAGAAAAGAGAATCACAGAACCAAGGGCAATAATAGGTGTCATGGTGTTTTCGATAATCTTCATTGTGGCAATTGGAGTGTATCCAGATCCAATAATTGAATTTACAAAGAACGCTGTTCCGGTTCTTGGCACTTCGTTTATAGCTTCAGGGTAGTAAGTCTTAGAAGATATTCAAGGTGGGATTTTGCATCGTTGTCTGGAATTATTCGCAGGCTTGATGTGGCCTTTGTGGCATAGTCTTTGAGCAGCTTTTCCATGTGGTTAAAGACGTCTCGTGGATCCAGGCTTCGCTTGACTAGGAGGTTGAAGAGCTTGTCTTCATTTTTCCAGTCTATGAGGTCGTCACGTATCTGATACGCGATTCCTATGTTTCTGCCGTACTCAGATAGCGCAATTATCTCGTCTTCACTGCCGTTTCCGAGGATTGCTCCAAGTCGTGCTGCAGTCTCAAAGGCAGTTGC
>JBKBQK010000033.1:0-12016 GCA_046292705.1 Candidatus Nitrosotenuis sp.
TTCAATTTCATCAAGCTCGTATTGTTTCTTTTTAATGACGGTTCCCTTGAAGAGGACTTCCATGATGCCAACCTGGAGTGGTATCTGCAGTCCTTTGACAACATCGTCGACTGCTTGGTATGCCTTCTGTGCCCGCAACAAAAGGTCGTCAATTTCCGGCGTCACTGTGTCATTCTCAGTCTCTATTTTGTGGAACCATTCAAATTCGGCAAGACGGGACACTGCTTGTGGTGATTCTGATCTAGGCAAAATAATGCTACCAAGCTTTAGATCAGCTACGACCAAGACACCTTAACGGATTTTTGGTGGATTTTAAAATCTTTCCAAACGCGACGGCGCCAAAACTTGTTACAGCTCAGAGTGCCCCAAACATTAAAATCCGTTGCAAATTGGAGCCAAACTAATGGGCGTTGACTCGACGTTAGAACGCACTGTGGAAAAAATTCTTCAAAACACAGAAAAGCAGATCCTGTCCAGCCTAAAAGAAGCCCTTGAATCCTCACAAGCAACGCTTTCCAACTCACAAGCCTCACTTGAGCAGGAATACGACAGGATAGTGTCAGAAGGCAAAAAGGAGGCAGAAAAGCTTGAAAAACAGATAATCGGAAACGCCGACTTGGAAGCAAGAAACAAGCAGCTCCTACTAGTCGAAGAATCAATAGGAAAAGTCTTTGCAAAAGCAGTCAAAAAAATCCAGGACGGAAATAGAGACAAAAATTACGCTAACCTGATCTCATCGTTGTTACAAGAATCAATCGATGCCATAGGAACATCGGAAATTATCATTCAGACAAACTCAAAAGACAAACCGGTTGTGGAATCGCTTCTCTCAAAGTTCAAGGGGGCCACACTCTCATCGGAGTTCATCGACTGCCTCGGAGGAATCAAAGTACAATCAAAGGATGGAACCATGACATTTGACAACACGATCGACGCACGACTTGAACGCCTGAAGCCTTTAATAAGGAAAGATATTGCATCAAAATTCGGAAGGTAGAAGGTATGGTAGCTAAAGGAAGAATTGTTTGGGTCAGTGGCCCTGCGGTCAAGGCAGACGGCATGTCTGATGCAAAAATGTATGAAACAGTTTCTGTCGGAGATGCAAAACTCATCGGCGAGGTAATCCGTCTCACAGGCGATGTTGCATTTATCCAAGTATACGAATCAACAAGTGGTCTCAAGCCGGGCGAACCGGTAGTTGGAACAGGAAACCCGCTCAGCGTACTTTTAGGTCCAGGAATCATAGGACAAATTTATGATGGAATCCAAAGGCCGCTAAAAGACCTTGCAGAAAAATCAGGCTCCTTCATTGGACGCGGAATCACAACCACTCCGGTGGACATGACAAAAAAATACAAATTCACACCCAAAGTCAAAGTCGGAGATGCAGTAGAGCCCGGCAGCATCATCGGCAGCGTACAAGAAACAGATCTCATTGAACACGGCATAATGGTCCCACCGGATCATCCGGGGGGAAAGATAACCAAGATAGTCAGCGAGGGCGAGTACAACTTGGAAACGGAGCTTGCGTCAACTTCGGAAAGCAAGACACCAATCAAGATGTATCACTACTGGCCCGTAAGAAAGCCAAGGCCATACAAAAGCAGGTACGATCCGACCATACCGTTACTCACAGGACAGCGAGTCATTGACACCTTCTTCCCTATCGCAAAGGGCGGAACAGGCTCTATTCCAGGCGCGTTTGGCACAGGAAAAACAGTCACCTTGCACCAAATTGCAAAATGGGCCGACTCCCAAGTCGTAGTGTACATCGGATGCGGTGAACGAGGCAACGAGATGACTGAAGTACTTGTAGAATTCCCCCATCTCAAAGACCCAAGAACCGGCAAGCCGCTGATGGACAGAACCGTTCTTGTTGCAAATACAAGCAACATGCCAGTGGCTGCAAGGGAGGCAAGCATCTACACCGGTGTGACAATTGCAGAATATTACAGGGACATGGGTAAGGATGTAGTACTTGTCGCAGACTCGACAAGCAGGTGGGCAGAAGCACTCAGAGAGATGAGCGGCAGACTTGAAGAAATGCCAGCTGAGGAAGGATATCCATCATATCTAGCATCAAGATTAGCAGAATTTTATGAAAGAGCAGGACGCGTCAGAGCTCAAGGTAGCCCAGACAGGGACGGCTCCGTAACTCTGATTGGCGCAGTCTCGCCATCAGGTGGTGACTTTACAGAACCAGTCACAACACACACCATGAGATTCATCAAGACCTTCTGGGCACTCGATGCAAAGCTAGCGTATTCTAGGCACTATCCATCAATCAACTGGATGAACAGCTATTCCGGATACCTCTCAGACATTGCAAAGTGGTGGGGCGAAAATGTCTCAAAGGAATGGTTTGAGCTAAGACGCGAAGCATACGGAATCCTGCAAAGAGAGGATACACTCAAAGAAATCGTAAGACTCCTTGGACCAGAGGCACTACCGGACGAAGAAAAACTCATCCTCGAAGTTGCAAGAATGATCAAAATAGGAATCTTGCAGCAAAACTCTTTTGATGAAGTGGACACGTACTGCAGCCCACAAAAACAATTCAAGCTTCTCACACTGCTTGTCGATTTCTACAAGAGAGGCCAGGCGGCACTAAAAGATGGCGCATCGCTTGCAGACATTAGGGCGATGCCAGTAATTGCGACTCTGCTCAAGGCAAGAATGGAGGTGCCAGAAAATCAACTGGCAAAACTTGACCAGATGGCAAGCACGATCGATTCAGAATTCAAAAAGATAACTGGAGTGAAGGTTGCAGCTTGAACACACAGGGTGGGGTTCAGTATAGCAAGATTGCAGAGATCAAAGGTCCACTCGTCATAGTTGACGGCGTAGAAAGAGTTGCATTCGACGAGCTGGTGGAGATTCAAACTACTGACGGGCAAAAAAGACTCGGCAAGGTACTCGAAGTCGGCGGTAACAAGGCAATCGTTCAGGTCTTTGAGGGAACAACAGGTCTTTCAGTTTCAGGAACTAGCGCAAAGTTTGTAGGCAAAGTCATGGAGATGCCAGTGTCTGAACAGGTGCTCGGTAGAGTCTTTGACGGCCTAGGCAGACCAATCGATGGATTACCAGATCCGATTGCAGAAAAATTCCTAGACATCAACGGCGCGCCAATGAACCCAGAACAAAGAGAGTACCCAAGAGACTTTATCCAGACTGGCGTCTCTGTTATCGACGGAATGCTCACACTCGTCAGGGGACAAAAACTTCCAATATTTTCAGGCTCTGGAATGTCGCACAACATACTTGCAGCACAGATCGCAAGGCAGGCAGCAGTAGTTGGCACCACAGACGAATTTGCAGTAGTCTTTGCAGCAATTGGTGTGCAGTACTCTGAGGCAGAATATTTCAGAAGAAGCCTTGAGGAATCAGGAGCACTAAAACGAAGCGTCCTGTTTTTGAACTTGGCAGACGATCCTGCAATCGAGAGGATCATCACACCAAGGGTGGCGCTTACTGTGGCAGAATATCTTGCTTACGACCTTGGCATGCATGTACTCGTAATTTTGACAGACATGACAAACTATGCCGAAGCTCTAAGAGAGATCAGTGCAGCAAGAGAAGAGGTGCCCGGAAGAAAGGGATACCCCGGATACCTGTACACGGATCTTTCCACAATATATGAACGAGCAGGAAGACTGCGCGACAAAAAAGGTAGTGTCACACAAATGCCAATTCTTACAATGCCATCAGACGACATCACTCACCCAATTCCGGATCTTACAGGTTACATCACGGAAGGTCAGATCGTATTGGGACGGGATCTCTTCAGACAGGGAGTATATCCGCCGGTAAACATACTGATGAGTCTTTCTCGAATCATGAAGGACGGAATTGGCGAAGGAAGGACACGAGCCGACCACCAAGAGATCTCAAACCAAAATTATGATGCTTATTCTAGAGCCCAAGAAGTACGCGCACTTGCCGGAATCGTAGGCAAGGCAGGCCTCACCGGAGTCGACCTAAAATACCTCGAAGTTGGTGACGCCTTTGAAAAAGAGTTCCTCACACAAGGACTGGATGAAAACCGTACCATCGAGGAGACACTGGCGCTCCAGTGGAGGGTAG
Source organism: Candidatus Nitrosotenuis sp. (assembly GCA_046292705.1). GTDB lineage: Archaea > Thermoproteota > Nitrososphaeria > Nitrososphaerales > Nitrosopumilaceae > Nitrosotenuis. The sequence goes on from JBKBQK010000033.1 coordinate 4,084, forward strand.
TCTCACTCTTACCCAAAAATGAGATCACCAAAGTCAAAGACAAATTCATCGAGCAGTACTACAAGGAAAGATAGCTAAATGTCTTTTGGGCAAAATGTCGCAGCAACCAAGATCGAGCTGCTCAAATACAAGCGCTCAAGTCAGGTCGCAACGATGGTTCAAAAGATTCTTGACGACAAAAGAAAGGTTCTGCTAAAAAACATCGAAGAAATGATCACAGAAGCAAACAAGGCAAGGGGGGGTATCTGGGAGCCACTCCAAGATGTCTACAAGTCGGTAAACGACGCCTACCTTTCCCTAGGAACGGCCACAGTCGACTCAGTTGCCCAGTCTGCACCAGCAGTCATGGAGGTAGACACAAAGGTACGAAGGATTGTTGATGTATCAATTCCCACACTCAACGTCACAGAAAAAGACACAAAATCCATGCCTTACGGATTTGCAGACACGAATTCCTCAATTGACAGGGCTGCAAAACAGATCAAGGTTCTCTTGCCAAAGATCTGCAAGGCAGCAGAGTACGAGAATTCTATTTTTGCATTAGCAAAGGCGCTCGAAAAGACGCAGAAGTTGCTAAACGCACTTGAAAACGTCATCATACCGCAGTACAGGTTGCGCATCAAATTCATCTTGGCAACACTTGAGGAAAGAGAGAGAGAAGAATTCGCAAGGTTAAAAAAAGTAAAGGCGGTCATGGAGAAGAAGAAGTAATGGGAAAGCAAGACATCAAAAAACTACTAGAGGGTGCAGAGAGATCACTGCAAGATGAATACGAAGCTCAAGCAAACATGATCAAAACAGAACTTAGATCTCTTAAAACAAAAACGCTGGACAAAATTCAAAAAAGCATACCATGATTTAAATAATGGACACCGTGGAGCATAATCGAAAATGAAAACTTTCGCACTACTTTTGGCGACAGTTGTGACACTTTCAGCAATGACAGGCCTTGCATTTGCAGCTGAGGAAGGAGCTGCTGCATCAACAGACTCTGGCTCACTGAAGATTCTTGGCGCAGGTCTGGCATTTGGTCTTGCAGCATTCGGTGCAGGCATCGGACTAGGTTATGTAGGATCTGCAGGTCTTGCTGTAATCAGTGAAAACCCAGCATTACAGTCAAAGGTATTCATCTTCGTAGGTATGGTCGAGTCAATCGCAATCTACGGAATAGTCATGATGTTCATTATCTTGGGACAATAAGCCCCCACCACTTATTTTAATTTTCAATAGTATCTTATCTGGTTCACATCTAGAATTCTCATACAATACTTGCAGCGAAGCACGCGGCCAGTCTTGTCTATTACGTCCATAACTGAATCAATGTCTTCACGGCTGTTTGTTATGCAGTCAGGATTTGAGCAGCGGAAGATCTTTTCTATCTTATTTGGTAGTGCGACTCGCCTCTTTTCGACCAGCTTGTAGTCTTTGATTATGTTTATGGTCGCGTTTGGCGAGATAACGGCAAGCTTGTTGGTATCATAGTCCTGCAGATACCTGTTTTCCACCTTGATGATGTCTTTTTTGTTGAATTTGCCGCTTGGGACGTTGAGCGCAATAGTGATGACGTTGCCATCTTTTCCGTCTATTCCAAGCGCCTCAAGCACCTTGAGGCCCTTGCCGCTTTCTATATGGTCTATGACGGTTCCATCCTTTATCCGCCTCACGATCAGGTTTGACTCCTGCATCAGAATACTTTGTATAGTAACCAGTATATATGATTGAAAGAAATGAGCGATTTTTACCAAAAAGACATCATATCTGTGCGTGACTTGGACAAGGACAAATTCGAAAAGATCTTTGCGGCCACAGACGAAATAATCAAAATGGATCCAAACCACAGACGCGAGATTGGACGGGGAAAGACACTAGGGTATTTGTTTTTTGAACCGAGCACGCGCACACGGCTCAGCTTCCAGGCAGCGATGGCGCTGATTGGGGGAACGTCGTTTGGAATAGCGGATGTATCCTCGTCTTCAACAAAAAAGGGTGAAAGCCTTGCGGACACCGTAAGGATGATGTCGATTTATTCTGATGTGTTGGCACTACGGCACACACTCGACGGCTCAAGTAGGTTTGCAGCAGAGATCTCAGAAAAACCTGTGCTGAACGCGGGTAGTGGAACCGAGGAACATCCAACGCAAGCAATACAGGACCTTTACACAATCAAAAAAGAAAGGGGGAGAATCGACGGCCTCAAAATCGGCATCATAGGGGACCTCAAGTACGGAAGAACCGTTTACTCTCTTTTGTATGCGCTTTCAAACTATGACGTGGACATACGGCTTGTGTCCCCAGAGTCACTCAAAATCAGAACAGACTCGATTTATGAAATCCAAAAAAAACTCTCACTAAAAGAATCAACAAATCTGGATGAATTCATAGACGACTTGGACGTAGTGTATGTAACTCGAATACAAAAGGAAAGATTCCCAGATGAAGAAGAGTATCAAAAGGTACGTGGCAGCTACAAAATTGGGCTCGATGTGGTAAGCAAAATGAAAGATGATTCGATCATACTGCACCCTCTACCAAGAATCGACGAAATCTCAACAGACGTTGACAAGACAAAGCAAGCAAAATACTTCAAGCAGGCAGAATATGGAAAATTCACAAGGGCCGCCTTGCTTGCAATGATTCTAAGTGAGAACAGCCTTTAGAGACTATTTTTCGCAGACTGTCTTGCTTCCCTCGTTTGCATTGTACAAATCTACGATTGCCTGCACGTTACACTCAGAAATGTATGGTATGGTCATGTCGATTGAAGGGGCCATGAGGTCTTCGGGTGCTGTGGAGTGGCCTAGGCCAAGGGCATGGCCAAACTCGTGCCTTAGTATGGTCGCAAGCTGCTCATCTGTGAGATTTGAAATATCGTAAATTGTGATAAATGATTTTAGTATTTCATTGTCTTCTGTGATGGACTTTGTATACCCAGTGTAACCGTCGCTATCTTTTATGTTAGATAACGTGATTATGATGTCGCCTTCCCCACCAGAACTGTCTACAATGTTAAAGTCTGTTGGAAGCCTGTACTTTGTCTGCACATCAGATGCACTTTTGAGCGCACCGGCCCATCCCTCATAATAGATGGACGTTGATCCCTTTGGTCCTTTGTGCACTATGGAATCATCAAACTCTAAAGCGCGTTCGGAAAGTATTGCATTTTTGATTACAGCCAGCTGATGATCTGTGACTCGGGGGGATTTGAGAATGTTTACGTTGAGTGTAGTTCCCACAAGGCGCCACGACTTCCAGGTGTCTACTGTATCGCCACGAAGGTTTTCGGTAAAGTATCTGGTCTTCAATACTGTTTGCGATTGGGGCTGAGGCTGGTCAATTAACATATCCCCGATGCCGGATACCATGATCAACAAAAAGACCGCAGGTAGAACGCACAGCTCTGCGACAAGCAGCGCCTTTGATCTTGACTTTTTGATTTGTTTTTGAATCTGTGATATCTCTTTTACAAGCTCACTTTGATGCTTTTTGAGCTCCTCAATTGAATCACCTTGAACAAAATCAAGGTTTTGCCATTCTGTGTTGTTTTTATTTTCGAGCTGTTTTATTTGCGCAGTAGTTTCTCCAAGTTCTTTTTTCATCAGCTCCAAGTGATCCTTTAGACGATTCAATGAGTTGTTTGACATCTTCAGAGTCCCTCGCAGAGGATCTCAAGTACGTCCTGCGGTGTTATGACCTGCTCCGAAGTCATCACACAGGGGTATCTGGAGTTGATCATGATCTTGCAGATATCAGAAAGCGTCATGCGCTCTGAAATCAAAGTAGGTGTGATCGTCTTGAAGGTGCTCGCACTAAGCTCAAGAAGATTCTGGCTTTGTGGCGTATTTAACTCCTTTATCTTTTCGAGCAGGATTTCAGAGTTGACAAATGAGATCTCGCCTTCTAGGAGTGCCAGTTGGTTTTTGTCTTTGTTTAGTATTTCGACTACGTCTCTGATGGTGTCTTGTCTTTTGTACACCGGAATCTGCTTTTTGGGAAAAGAAGAAGCAGATACGTTGTTTTTACACAGTGCACCAATCTCGAGAACCTGCCTGATTGAGAACTGTGAAAAGCTCGTCTTGTCGTTTTGAATAAGAGTAAAAGGGTTCTTTACACGCTTCATCCTCTTTAGGATGTTAGAAACATTGACGTTTCTAGAGTCTATGTAATAGTCTACATTCATTATCTTGGTGACAACGGTATCAAAAAAGCTGGGAGTCGGATCCTTTTGCAGTCCGTTAATTATCTCAGAAGCACTTACAATACCTATTGGGAACTCGTCTTCGACTACTACAAGGTTGCTTGTAATATCAGAAATTCTTGCTAGCATCGATGTAGCAATCCAGATGTTGTCGTTTGGAGTTATGGTGGAAATTGGAATGGACAAAAGCGAATACGGCAATACCTCCTCAAAGGTGCATGTGTCAAGTGTAATGTCGTCGCCGCTTAGTAGGGACTGAAACACTAAGTTTCTTTTTTGCTTGTCAGGGCTCTTGCTTAGAATTCTGCCAAATGTGTCCAGCTTACGACCAAAGTTTAATTTAGCTAATCTCATCACTACTCCGTTTTTGATAATTTACACTTGAAAATCAAATTTCATAATCAAGCTGATGTTCGAATTGAACATACGATTTTTTTGTTTGTTTAATAAACAAAAAATTTCATTCTGCACAAAATTTCAAAACTTATTTTTTTATTGTGAGCTGCCCTTTCTTTTTTAACATAAAACCAGCTGCGCCGATTGCACTCGGGACTATGATCAGTATGGGATCAAAACCAAAGATCTTAAATGAGTACTGTTCCTGCACTTGTTCTTTTACGACTACAGACGTACTGTCGTCGGAAATCACTTGAATCACCTTTGTTACTGTAGCGTCGGGGTACATCTGTCCGCTTACGGTAGCCTTGATTGTGACTTGTGAGCTTAGTGGAATAATGGATGCTGCAGCCTCGCCAGTCGATCCTGTCGTGCTATCTGCCATGTCTACAGAACCTCCATCCACCTGCCACTGGACACTCAATCCCACAAGTGGTTTTCCGTTAGATCTGGCGGAGGCAGTTACGATAAGGCCCTCTGCTGCATTTACAGAATCAGGCGCAGTTATGCTAACCTCTGGCACAAGACTGCTTATCGTTATTTCGTCTTTGAGAAGGGGGAGCTCTTTTGAGAGGAACGAAATCTCAGTCTCACCACTTGCCTTTGGCGCGACATCAAATAAGATATAGTGGCTTCCCTTGGGTATTATCACCTTTGAAGGGATATCCAACATTTGTTGGTCTTTTACAACCACGCTTATCTCTACATCACTTGTCGCGTATGTGGGGATACCAGCAGAGTTTACCAGTTGAATAGAGAAGACATCGTTGTTGCCTACAAAAATTGTCTGAGAATGATCCAAGATGAGGTTTGCTGGATCTGATGAAAGATTCTTGATGGTAACAATATCTTCAAAATCTCCTATCTCAACAGATAAAGTCGCAGTTCCTTTCTTTAATGCCTTAGCATCAAGTATTACCAGATTGTCCTTTGGCAGGATCTTCTTTGGTTGAGCTTCGACGTATTCATTTGGTGCAACAAAAACCTCCTCGGCTTCAGGGAAGCTTGTAACTTCTGTGCCATCCTTCAGATAGAGAATCAGAGGAAAACTAGTACCTGCTAACACATCTGATATCAGAGGCTCTGCAACAAGCTCCAGGGAATCCTTGTCTGGACCAAAGATGTCCACACTTGTAAGCTCGCCATTGTTTACTACCGGTCTAAGCTCAAGGTCGGATGGAGCGCTATTGCTCACAGTGCCGTATACTAGTGCAATTTGGTCACCTTTGATGATGGTGACATCAGGGACAGAAAGAGACTTATTATCAGATGAATCAATCTTTATCTGTATATTTCTCTTCGCAACAACTGGGTTACTATCTTTGTCTTCCAAATAGACAACACCAATTAATTCGGATTTACCCGTAGTCAATACTGGCAAAGTCTCTAATTTGACTATCTTGTCGTCCATTAATTCAAGATCTTCTGCTACAATCTCTTCGCTTTCTACTACCAAGGGATCCTGAGTAGAGATGATAAGCTCGTAAGTATCTTCAATGCCTTGTGGAAGTGAATACTGTGTGTAACCCCAATACGACCCTTTACTTATCAAAAAATAACCAGACGACTTGTAATTATAAGTCGAACTGTAGTTGGTGGCCTCATTATCGTCTGAATCTACAAGCTTGTAGTAAACCGTAATGTCTTTTTGTGCAAGTACGGGTCTTCCACCGGAATCCTGCAGCTGTGCAATGATGAAACCTTTTGATGCATCATGGATGCTAAGTGTCTTTGGATATGTGTATAGCTTGACAGTGAGATCTTCGTCTTCTTCAACCGTCACAGTGCTGCTTTGTGTTTTAACTCCAGGTGAAGTAGCATACAACACTGCGGTACCTGATTTTTTGATGTTGAATTTGGTGTACGCAAAGTATTCTCCTTTCTTGATGATCAGGTTTTGCGTGGGGAATTCAATAATATCCCTGCTTGCAGTGTTCAGTGCTACTATCGTGTCTTCTTTTGCAGTGACTGGAAAGCCGTCCTCGTCTGCCAGCTGTACTGCTATGTATCCCTCACCTGATCCGCTTGTAGTAAAGGTATCAGGAGTTACTTTAATCAACAACGTTGCGGCATTGTTTTTGTTTCCATGCACTGTAACTGGAATCTCTTTTGATGTAAAACCCGGTGCTGCAAGATAAATTGTAGTGGTTCCAGCCTTGCCTGATTTCACTACGACTTCGGTTACAAGAGAATTACCATCCTGCACTTTTTCTATGTGCAGTACAGATGAATCAAGCGACGTGACGGTCAGACCTGAAATTTTGGTTGGGATTATCTGGGTTCCATCTGTGACAAAAACATGCATCTTTGCTTCAGAGTTTTCTACGAGCTTGGAAGGAACAAATCTGACATCAAATTCTTCAGCATACGCTAGGCTCACTGTAATGGTATAAGCTATGAATACAGCTAGGATTATCCCTACTCTCAAACATTCTTCTGCCCTAAAAAAATCATATAAGACGGTGTTTGAGCTTTTTGAACAAATACTACGATATTAGAAAAAATCTTTGAAATTTATTCAATGTAATGGGTTCATCAGATGATATCGTCCTCAACCAATTGTACCTAGTAAATGGTCTTATCAAACGCCTAATAGAAAGTCAAGGCATCAAAAACGAACTAGACTTGAAGCAGAAAGTGGAGTTACCGTTTGATAGCAAGACAAAGATACAGAGTATGTTAAAGGTTAGAGAAAAACTCCAAGGACGACTATCCAAACAAAATCAAAGAAAGCTGATTGACAAAGACATGGATCTGCTGATTGGAAATTTCTATTTTTACGACAAGCAATACGGAAAGGCAATTACACACTATGAAAAATCCCTCAAGACAGACCCACATGAAATCGCAGCACTTATCAACAAAGGCATCGCGACATCAAAGCTCGGCAACCACAAAGAGGCAATCTCGCTCTTTGATAAGGTACTCGAAATCAACCCGCAATACTTTGAGGCGCTACATTGCAAGGGTGATTCATTGGCAGTACTCTCAAAGCACGACGAAGCACTCTCGTGTTATGAGCAGACTCTTCAATTAGATCCGAACTACTTTGATGGACTCTATAAAAAAGGACTCGCACTGTTCAATCTGGCTAACTATGAAAAAGCAATCACGTATTTTGATAAGGCATTAAACGTAGAACCAAATCACCACCAGCTTCTAATCAACAAAGGCATCGCGACATCAAAGCTCGGCAACCACAAAGAGGCAATCTCGCTCTTCGACGCAGTACTAGAGTCAAATCCAAAGTCTTTTGACGCAATATACAACAAGGGTCTCTCGTTGGTTGAAATATGTGATTTCGAAGCCGCTCTGTCGTGTTTTGATAAAACACTAGAGATA